>VEMY01000010.1 GCA_009711825.1 Bacillota bacterium
CATTATACCACATTGTGCCATGTTATGCCACATAAATAAGTAAAGAAAAACAAAAAAATATACCCTTGAAGCTTTATGCCACAAGGGATTACGGTATCCTTTTCCCAGCGGTGCTGTTAAACTAGCGATAAAAATTCTCCACACTTCAGGCAAATCGCCCGTAACCTGCAAGCAAATCAGTTTTCACCCTATAAACTGTGTGTACGCCAATGAAAAATTCTTTTCAGCTGCGATTCACTTGCTCCGCAAATCATTATCCTAGCAAATGGGCATAAACATATCCTATGTTAGAATTTCGTGTTATCGATGGCACAAACCACAATTTTGATATATAATCTAAATAACGGAATATTGAGGGGAGGGGTGCGGTTGCATATCGATTATATTTCGTCTTTTTGCAGGGTAGTGAAAGTGAAATCCATCACTAAAGCTGCCCGGGAGTTGCATCTCAGTCAACCGGCCCTGAGCTTGCAAATAAACTGTCTGGAAACTCGCTTTAAAACAAAATTGCTGGAACGCACCAATCGGGGTGTTAACCCCACTCCGGCCGGCGAAGTTTTGTACCGCCACGGTCAAAGACTGCTTCGGGTGCTTAATTCTTTGGAGACGGAGCTGGAGAAGTTGAACTCGCCAGCAACAGACAGCTTGAAAATTGCCGCATCGCCGACCTTAGGTACATACCTTCTTCCCGCTACTCTCTGCAGTTATGCCTCGAAGTTTCCTAATCATAAATTTTTACTCTCAATTGACAATACCGAAACAATCATTGACAGTGTTCTCGATGGAACAACCGACATTGGCATCCTGGAAGGCCCCCTCTCTGATGAAAATAATGAGCGTTTCCGCGAAGGGAATTTGGTGCTGGTGCTTCTGGGTGAAGATGAACTGATTTTGGTGAGTTCTCAACCAGATTCCTGCCCGCCTCTCAATTCAATTGAAGAGTTGTGCAATCTGCCGCTAATTTTGCCGGTGTCGGGGAGCGGACTTCGGAAAACGTTGGAACAAGAGCTGTCCCGCATTGGTTACCCCCCGGACCAGCTCAATATTTTAATGGAACTTGATAATAGCAACGCGATAATTACAGCTATTTGCAGCCACAACGGCATTGGATTGGTGCCGCGAATGGCTGTCGAAACTCAGGTTGCCAGCAATCAACTGCACGAAGTTGAACAGTGTCTGCTCCAGCTGCAAATGCCTTTCTACCTCTTTTACCAAGCAGAACTTGACAAACGCGAGATTCTGATAAACCTGATAGAATTTCTAACGCTCAGTTTTTAACACCCGGTTTTCCCCGGGTGTTTATTTTTGCATACTCCATCTTGACGGGTTAATAATAAATGAAAACATGTTGGGTGGAAAACCAATGTCTTATCTAGATAAACAACATCTAAAATTATTAAAACTTCCGGAACTAACCTTAGTTGATTACAATCTCCGGCGCACAGTTGAAGACTACGGTGGCCTGATGACTGAGATAACTAAGCATATCCTATCCATGGGTGGCAAGCGGATTCGCCCGGCACTTGTGATTACTGCAGCTAATATTTTTGGCGCTCCCTTAAATGCTAAAATTCAGCTGGCAACCGTTGCCGAACTAATCCATACTGCCTCGCTTCTCCATGACGATGTGATTGATGACTCGAATTTGCGCCGCGGCCAGCCAACGGCCAACAATATTTGGGGGAACTCCAGTTCAGTCCTGGCGGGTGATTATCTTTTCGCCCAGGCATTCAATATTCTTAGCAATTTCCATGAGCGCCAAATCCTGTCTATTTTTACCGACGCAATCGCGGAAATGTGTAATGGAGAATTGCGGCAGTCAAGTGGGCGTCACAATCTTGATATCGATCTTGCCACTTATTTGCGCACCATCACCGGAAAAACAGCCAGCCTGATTGGAGCAGCATGTGAAACCGGGGCGCTTATCAGTCCCATGCCCCGGGAATTGGTCCCCCGACTTCGAAACTATGGCATCAATCTGGGATGTGCATACCAGATAATTGACGACATCTGCGATTATACTTTGACCGAACAGCAATCCGGCAAACCCTGGGCCAATGATATCAAGCATGGCGTGATGACCTCGCCCCTGATTTTTTGGCTGGAGGATGGAAACACCATGGATAGCTTGCCAACCGACTTTTCCGGTATTTGCAATGAGCTCAAAAACTCCGGCGCTCTTAGGCGGACCAGGAACCTGGCAGACAACTACCTCAATCAGGCAATGGACCAACTGGACCCATTGCCCGAGTGCCCGGCCATTGACTATTTACGAACAATTGTCGATTTCTTTAAAACCCAATGCCAAGTTTAAAGATACTTAAGCTTGCGCAGCAAGCCGGCTATACATTTGAGTCGCCTGGCGACAGCCGATGAGTTCTGCATAATCCATGCCGTCTGATTGTTCAAGTGCCCGGCGGTTTTTGGATCGGACAAATACATGGCCAGCAACCCGTCAATTACGCGTAAGTGAAAACTTGAGTTCGCTACCCCTTTTGCGGCCTTCTGGCTTTGTAGATAGAACCAGCTAATTCGTTCCACAGCCCGGGATTCATCAGGATAACAAGCAACGAGATTTAAATCACCATATTGTTTATCCTCCTCCTGATCAATGAAATAGTCCAGGAGAATATGCAGGCCGCTGATCCAGGGAAGGTAGGCAGAGTAAACGGACTGGGGGTCTCGGTTCTCGGCCAGCAGCGAGAAAATTCCTAGGGTTGAACCACAAACAGCGGCAAACTCCCACCAATATAGGCCAGGGACTGCCAGCCGCCACAAGTCATAAAGCCGCTCTAAGTCTCGCACGGCCAGATCTCTTTGCTGGTGCTTCCGGGCCTGCAATTCGATGTAGAGTTGCGCCAAAGTCAAAACCCTGGACTCTATATTGCGATAATGGGGCACCTTGACAATTGCCTGGCGACAGTGGCTAACCAACATCTGCAAATAGCCGCCATCATCTTGCCAGGGAAAATCACTGTAATAATTGTGTTGGGGCAGTGAATCAAGCTGCACTGCGTCCAGCATCGCCAAATGCAGGCTACGGAAAATATGTTGATCTGTGATACCGCAACGGTCACATAAATTATCCAGGTAATCGCTGATGGTTTGATAAGCGACAATGAAATCAAGAACATCATTCCGGTGTTTGGGCAACGCCGCTTGCGCAAATACAGCACCGCCCAGGCAATGGAATTCTTTGTCCCGAATGCTGTTTTTGGCCTCGGTGGCTAGCGGTCCAGTGTGGGGTACTAGAAAACTTTGATACCGCCGCAAACGTCGGCGGACAGCCGGAAATGTTTGTAACATCAGTTGAAGTATCATCTTTTTCCACCGTCCAATTCTTGACATCAGCTTGATTTTTAATTATTATTAACAACAACCATATAATAAATCGCTAAGATGGGAAATAGTAACGGCCACTTCATTGCCCAGAGAACCGATTCCAGGCTGCAAGATCGGTCCTTGAAACCCGTGAACTCATCCCGGAGCTGACAGGGTCAAAACCCTGTCCGGTTAACGCCGTTACAGTTTGAGCAGGCATTGGTCAATGCAATTAGGGTGGTACCGCGGAAACTCCGTCCCTTAGGGAAGGAGTTTTTTATTATTTTAGCGAGGTGAAGACAATGAGCTATGATTTCAGTGCAATCGAAGAAAAATGGCAACAATACTGGAAGGAACAAGGTTTTCATCGACAAACAAAGTCCCCAGACAAAGAAAAGTTCTATGCCCTGACCATGTTCCCGTATCCAAGCGGTGATCTGCACATCGGTCACTGGTATGCGATGGTGCCCTCCGATACCCGGGCCCGTTACAAACGCATGCGTGGATATAACGTCCTCTTCCCCATGGGATTTGACGCCTTTGGCCTGCCTGCGGAAAACGCCGCCATCAAGCACAACATCCACCCGTATAATTGGACCATCGAAAACATCAAGCGCATGCGTGGCCAGCTGCGCTCAATGGGAGCAATGTTTGACTGGGAACGGGAAATTATCACCTGCGATCCGGAATACTACAAATGGAACCAATGGTTGTTTATCAAACTATATGAGCATGGGCTGGCGTACAAAAAAAATTCCCCTGTGGATTGGTGCCCAACATGTAACACAACCCTTGCCCGCGAACAGGTCGTAGGGGAAGAGAAACTTTGTGAACGCTGTGACACTCCGGTCACCAAACGGGAACTGAACCAGTGGTTTTTGAAAATTACAGACTATGCCGAAGAATTGCTGGACTTCTCAGAACTAAATTGGCCGGAAAGAATTAAGGTCATGCAGACCAACTGGATTGGCCGCAGTGAGGGCGTCGAGTTCGGAATTGAAATCAAAGGAACCGGCGACAAAATCGCTGTGTTTACGACCCGTATCGATACAGTATTTGGTGTTTCATTTGTAGTTTTGGCGCCGGAACATCCTTTGGTGCCCAAAATAACCAGCGATCAACAAAAGGACGTGGTCACAGATTATATCGCCAAGAGCGCCCGCCAAACAGAAATTGAACGCCTAAGCACCAAAACAGAAAAAGACGGCGTATTTACCGGCGCCTGGGCCATTCATCCTTTCACCGGCGCCGAGCTCCCGATTTACATTGCTGACTATGTGTTGTTAAGCTATGGCACCGGTTCGGTTATGGCTGTGCCAGGGCATGATCAGCGAGATTATGATTTCGCAAAACGCTACAACCTGCCGATACCCACCGTAATTAAACCCTTCGACGGCGAGCCGCCGGCTGGCGAAGCTTATACCGGACCGGGCGTGTTAATCAATTCCGGGGAATACACCGGCCTCGACAACAAGGTTGCAGCCGAAAGACTGACCCATTTTTTAGAAACGCAGGGTTTGGGCGGAGTCAAAATCAATTATCGCCTGCGGGACTGGCTGGTCAGCCGTCAACGTTATTGGGGGACACCGATTCCCTTCGTCAATTGTGAACACTGCGGTTTGGTGCCGGTGCCGGAGTCTGAACTGCCGGTTTTGCTGCCCGAGGACGCTGAATTTCGGCCCACGGGCGAATCCCCGCTGCGTTTCAACGAAAATTTCCTGAAGACTTCTTGTCCCCAATGCAACCAACCGGCTGAGCGGGAAACAGATACGATGGACACCTTCTTTGATTCATCATGGTATCAGTACAGATATGTCAGCCCCAAGGAAAAAACGGCTCTATTTAATCAATCTGACGCGGAGTACTGGCTACCAGTTGACCAGTACACTGGCGGCGTTGAGCACGCGACCATGCACCTTTTATATACCCGTTTCTTTACAAAAGCGATGCGGGACATGGGTTTACTCAACTTTTCGGAACCGATGCGCTCCCTCTTTAACCAGGGAATTATTCTGGGGGAGGACTCTGAAAAAATGAGCAAATCTCGGGGCAATGTTGTCGCCCCCGATGACCTGGTGGCTGAGCACGGCGCTGATACTGTCCGTGCCTACCTGATGTTCATGGCCCCATGGGAATTGGGCGGTCCCTGGAACAGCGAGGGTATAGGTGGTATCTCCCGCTTTTTGAACAAAGTCTGGCGCTTGGCAATGGGAGAACAAATTTCCACCCAGAAACCCCAGCAAACCACTGAGGAAGAGCTAAACAGGTTAATCAATTCCACTATTAAACGTGTTACTGAAGATATGGAAAACTTTAAATTCAATACAATGCTGTCTGCACTAATGGAGTATACAAATCAATTGGTGCGATGGCAGGGATCAAAGCTGGCTACTTCTCCCCTGTGGCAACAGGGAATTGAGACACTGATCTTACTTTTGGCACCGGTTGCACCACACCTGTGCGAAGAATTGTGGCAGCAAACAGGCCATCAAAACAGTGTTCACCTTCAGAAATGGCCGGTATATGACCCCAATGCCCTGGTTAAAAATACCATTGAGATTCCAGTCCAAGTTAATGGCAAGCTGCGGGGCACAATCACAATTAGCCCGGATATCAATCAGGAACAAGCTGTGGAGATCGCCCAAAAAAATTCTAAGATTAACAGCCATTTGCAACAAAAAACAATCGTTAAAATAATTTATGTCCCGAAAAAACTGTTAAATCTGGTGGTAAAATAACAGGAATATGTCCTACTCATCTTCTCAATACTATGATTGTGAGGAGGTGAGAGTATGCGGGTAGATAAAACTGGAAACCCTATTTCCCGAGTCAAGTGTGTAGTCAACACCTGTCGCTATTACGGTAATGGCAACTATTGTACTGCCTCCGAAATTGAAATTCAGCCCCCCAATGCCCACGATACTCAAGAAACTGATTGTGCAACATTCAGCCCCGAACGCTAAATTAATTTAAAAAACAGGGATGTAGGCATCCCTGTTTTTTTAATCGTTTAATTCAACTATGTCTTTGTCGTAAAGGACGTAATCATGATTTACCTGTTGTCCGTCAAACTTGGCTGAGCCCCATACCTTTGCCGATTTTAAATTGGCTGCAATGTCTTTATGAATATATTCGGCCAGTTCGCTGACGGTGCTGCCAACCGGCAGCACAAAGGGACGATCTAAATCAGGTTTTTTGCCGGGTTTTTTAGTATAGACACGTATAACCGCAAGCGCTTGATAAAGATGTTCCCGCAATAACTCCAAATTGGTTCCTTCGGTGGTTGAAATTGGAATTATTTCCGGGCAATCGGGCACCAGTTCCTTAAGCAAATTCAATCGTTCCATCGCATCGGGACTGTCAGTCTTGTTGCCAACAACAACCAGTTGTTTCCAGGTGAGGAATTGCACACCTTTCTGTTCCTCATCTCGAAGAATACGTTTTTCCTGGAGAAAGTCCAACATTGCCGTCAGGTGATCAGCACAATCATCATCAGAAAGGTCTAGCATCATCAAGAGCAAATCGCAATTACGCAGGGCGGTGGTAAAATTCCCAGGGATTCCTTCTGCCACAAAGGGCGGCGCATCAATAAGCTGTACGCTGGTATCTTCATAGGCCATCATGCCCGGAACTGGCAGCGGCGTAGAAAATGGATATTCGGCGACAACGGTTTTTGCGTTGGTCAGGGCCTGGACCAAAGAGGATTTTCCACAGTTGGGAAAGCCAAGAATGAACACCTGTCCGGCGCCCTGGGATTCAATAAGGAACGGATCCTCCTGACGACTGCCTCCCTTTGATTTGGATTCTTCTTTTTTAAATTTTGAGATACGCTTTTTTATCTCTGCCTGGAGCTTCTCAGTGCCCTTATGTTTAGGGATAGTCGCCAACATTTCTTCAAGGGCAGCCAGCTTGTCTTCAGGAGTAGATGCTCTTTTATATGCTTCTTCGGCTTCATAATATTGTGGTGTTAAATTGGCAGGCATGAAAAATCACACTCCTTATTCCAAGGCTATCACCGGAAATACGGTGCTGTCTGACAGAAACTGTTTAATATAAAATATACCATACTAGTTGGATAATGCACAAAGGCTTGTGCTGAGTCCACCCAAAACAGCTGTTAATTTTCTCCCAAAACCGTCTGGGCCAAATTAGTGGAATGATCGCCAATTCGTTCCAAGTTGGCAAGAATATCAAGATAAATTACTCCGGAGGGCGGGAAACAATCACCGACATTTACCCGGGCAATATGATTATCTCTCAAGCGTTTTTCCATGCGATCGATTTCGTTGTCGTCAACCATTACTTCCCGGGCCAGCGTTAGGTCTTTCTCCTGAAAAGCGTTGATTGCCTTAGCGTTGATTGCACGGGTTTTATGATACATTTGATCGACTTCCTGGACAGCGGCCTTAGAAAATGGGTAATTATCTTCTATTTTTTCTTCACACAATTGGGCAATATTCTGAGCATGATCCCCAATTCTCTCGATATCATTTATGGCGTGAAAGTAACCAGCCAATTGTAAACCCTGGGACTTGGTGATATTTTGCTGCGCCATCTCGGCAAGATAAACGGCTATTTCAGATTCCAAATCATCGACAATATCTTCTTTGCGCTCTACAGAGGCAATCATGCTAGGGTCATTGTTCAGCAACACCGGTACTGGCGCTGCTGCTCTGAATCACCGCAGTAAATAAAGCGCCAGCCAGCACACCCCAAACCCTGTATTGGCCAAAATTAGCCAGCATATCAATAAAAGCAGGATTAGTGCGCAACTCACTTAATCTGTCGCCCATGACACTCATGCCAAAAAAAAGCAGACCAAAACCCAGCACAGCCTGTCCCAAATGACGATATATTTTTTTCTTTACAAAGAATGACATAATGACACCGACACCAATTAGAGGTAAGGCAGCATCATAAATGTTGAAAGCAATCATTTGTGCAGTCACTGTTGTGCCAATTCTGGCGCCCAAAATCGTTCCCATTGCCTGGGCCAGACTCATTAACCCGGCATTGGCAAAGCCGACCACCATTACAGTCGTTGTGCTGCTGCTTTGCACCAGCATGGTGACAATAATCCCGGTTATTAAGGCGATATAACGGTTGAAAGTGAGCAGTTCTATCATTTGTCGCAGGCGGTCACCGGCCGCCTTCTGCAAACCTTCGCTCATTAATTTCATGCCAAAAATAAATAAACCCAAACCACCAAACACACCAAGAAAGATATTAGACGCGGACATATTCGTCCCCTAGCAGATGCAATAACTAAGTACCATGTTACAAGATGAACAAGGGACTGTCAACGATACAAACCCTGTTAATGGCATAAAAAAAGCTGCACGGGGCAGCGAATTATTATGTATGAGCAAGCGTATAAGCCGGGTTCTGTACCCCTTTTGGGGTAGCAGTCATCTATCTGGGACATCAGTTGCCTGATGCCTCAAGCGACCATACCCGAGGGCCGGACGGGCCGCCCTTATCCCTCCTATTCGGTCTTGCTCCGGGTGGGGTTTACCAAGCCAACCAGTCACCTGGCTGCTGGTGCGCTCTTACCGCACCGTTTCATCCTTACCCCAAAAGGGGCGGTTTAATTTCTGTGGCACTATCCTTGGGGTCACCCCCACTGGACGTTATCCAGCACCCTTGCCCTGTGGAGCCCGGACTTTCCTCAGCAAAAAGCCGCGACTGCCCAGCTTGCTCATCAATAACCTTAACACAGAAAAAAAAACAGGTCAATTTCAATTTTTAACATAAGAAATTATTTATTCGCCAATTCCAGCACTAGCTTGGCGATTCTTTGACCGGCGCCTGGCTTACCAAGCTTTTTACTGTTGGCAGCCATTGATTCCAGACGCGAGTCATCTGTCAGCAGCGATGAAACTTCAGAATAAAGGATATCCGCATTCAGTTGTTTCTCCTCAATTAGGATGGCGGCTCCAGCATCGGCCATCGAACGGGCGTTGTGTAATTGGTGGTCATCAGTAACGTTTGGCGACGGTATGTACAAAGCCGGCCTGCCGACAGCGGCAACTTCATGAATCATCCCGCCGGAGCGGGAAATTACCAAATCACTTGCGGCCATCGCAAAGGGAATGTCATGGAGAAAATCAACCAGTTGGTAACGTTCTGCTGTTTCCGTCGGTAAACCGAGTTTTGCCAATTCTGCGCAAGCCCACTGGTAATAGCGCTTGCCGGTTACGTGAATAATTCGCACCTGAGGATTGGCCAGGAGGCGTTCAGCAGCGCTTAAGATTACCTGGTTTAGTTTTTCGGCGCCGCCACTGCCGCCCACGACTAATACCAACCTTTGCTTGGATTTAATTTGCAAGTTTTCCCTGCCTTCCCGCCTGGAGACATTGAAAAACTGTCCCCGCACCGGATGACCAGTTATAACCACGGTCGCATTTTTGGCGATGCGTTTCACTGCATCTTTGTGACTGACCGCCACCTTGTCAACCCGGGCGGCCAATAAACGGGTTGTTAGACCGGGAAAAGCATTTTGTTCTTGAATTAATGTGGGAATCTTCGCTTTGGTGGCAGCAAGGACAACTGGCCCCGATACATACCCGCCTGTGCCGACAACCACTGCCGGCTGGAACCTACGGATAATTTTTTTTGCCTTGAGATAGGCCCTGGCCGCAATCAACACAGTCCGCAGATTTTGCATTGATAATTTGCGAACAAAGTACCTTACATCGACAAATTCTATGGGAAACCCTTCTCGGGGCACAACTTTTTGTTCTATGCCCCGGGGACTGCCCACAAACAAGATTTCCGCATCGGGACGCAGAGCTTTAATCTCTTTTGCGATTGCCAGCCCGGGATAGACATGGCCCCCGGTTCCGCCGCCGGTAATTAAAATTTTCAACTTTGACGCTGGCATATTACTCTCCTGTTCCTTCTGGAATATTGCAAGCAGACTCTGGTATCAAAATACGACCACAGCTGCTGCACCGCATATACTGCCCACCCTTGTTCACAGAATTCACCGTTAGTATAGATTGCACCATACCGCAGGCGGCACAACTGTCCAGTTTGAGAAGTGACAAAGGACGCTTTTTCTTGCTCACAAGATCGTTATAGATTACCAGCATGTGGGCAGGAATCTTTTCACGCAGGTTCTCTCGCTGCTGCTTAAGGGACGTATAAGATTCTTTAATTTCTTGCTGGCGTTGTCGCAATCTAGCTGTTCGGGAGCGGGATTGTTCTTCCAACCTTTGCAAACGACAAGTTTCGTTGGCGATTTTTTGCTCAAGCCGATCCAGCTTTTCAATATATGTCATTTGCTGTTCCTCTAAGTGCGACTTGCGCTTTTCAAGCTCCTGAATTTTTTGCTGAATCGCTACCAATTCTTTGCTTTGACTGCCGTCGCCGTAGAGTGCCGTGTTCTGCTGCTCCAGTTGCCTGACAATAGATTCAGTATCATCGACCAGTTTCTGGTAATCTTTTTTCGCACTCTGCCATTGTTCCCGGGCAGTTTCGATACAATTGCGAATAGTCTCCAGGTCGTTGCGCTCTTCGCGCGTCAGCAGCTCCTTTATCTGCTCCCATTCCTTACGCATCCTAACCATATTAATCTCCACTACCTGAAGCTGCCATAAATCACACAGCACTTCCATAATTCAACCCCTCTCCTCTTTATCTGGCCACTATCTTAAAGGGATCTGTATCAACAGGATAACAATCGCAGACGAGGTTTTCTGGGTATTCCTGGAGCAAGTGATTCTGGAGAAAATCCAGAATCAAACGTTCTGACTGGTAATGGCCGACATCAATTATCGCCATTCCAGCTGCAGCAGCGTCCAAGGCCTCATGATGGGAAATATCACCTGATACATAAACATCTGCACCTAGCGCCAGGGCTTGCCGCCAGAAGTCTCCGCCACTGCCTCCACAAACTGCTGCCCGGCGAAGTTCTTTATCTAAGCTTCCGGCGACTCGTATACCGGAGCAATTAAGCCTTGCTATGCATTCCTTGGCAAAGGTTGACAATGTCCGCGGTACGCTTAAGTCGCCAATACGCCCGAACCCGACAACACCTCGGTTTTCAAGGGGATAAACATCATGGGCAACTTCTTCATACGGGTGGGCGTCAATCATCGCAGCCAGCACCGAATGGAGCCGGTGACTGGTAACCACTGCTTCCAGTCGCTGTTCGCGCACCGTTTCCAATTTACCCACCGCCCCGATAAACGGTGAGCTGCCAGAGTGGGGCATAAATGTACCCGTTCCGGGAGATGTGAACGTGCAATGAGAGTAATTGCCGATGTGACCAGCACCTGCTGCTCCCAAGGCCTCCCGGACTTGTTCCAGGTAGTCTTCGGGTACAAAAACAGCAAGCTTATACAGTTTTCCGGTCGGTTCCAAAACCCCGGTTACTGAAACATCCAATTCCCGCGCCAACTGCTCAGAAACTCCATCAGTTACAACATCAAGATTGGTATGAAGCGAGTAAATACCTATTTTTTCGGACAAAGCCAAGCTTATACATTTTCCCAGGGCAGTCTCCGGGTCAATGTGCTTAGGCGCCTTAAACATTAAAGGATGATGGCTGATAACAAGATTGTAGTCTTTGGCCAGCGCGTAATCCAACACCGAGGGGGTTATATCCAAAGCGAGTAAAACTCGATTTGCACACCAAGTTTTGCTGCCCACC
Organism: Bacillota bacterium; assembly: GCA_009711825.1. Taxonomy (NCBI): domain Bacteria; kingdom Bacillati; phylum Bacillota; species Bacillota bacterium. Next base: position 11,978 of record VEMY01000010.1, read on the forward strand.
TGCAGACCGCTATTATCCCACGGAGCTTGCAACTCCCTGGGCGCCAGGCGCTCGAGGGTTTTGGCAACTGTTTCTAATCGGATAGCCATTTTAACACCCTTTCTAAGCGGCACAGTTCTTGCTCCAATTCCTCAACCCGCTTGCGGGCTCGGTAGCTATCGGCCCGGGAAGCGGCCTGAATGTTTTTCTGCAGTTTGCCGATCTTTTCCTGCAGCAACGGTGTCAGTAACGGATGTTTCTGTTGTACCAGCAGTGGGCCAATAGCAAGTTGCAGGAGTTCATAATCTTCCTGTTTACCAGAAAAGCGTGCGCCGATAATCTCATAAATATGCTTTTCCTCGCGAACCAGTTCTTCCTGAACGAAGTGGAAACCATTTTCCGCCAGCCAGACTCTAACATCCTGACTATTCGTCATTGGCTGGATAATAAGATATACATGCTCTGTCAGCAGCTGCCGTCCGGAAGCTAGAATTGAACAAATAGTCTCGCCACCCATACCCGCAATGATTACAGTCGATACCGCGTCAGATGGTTCAAGGGGCGCCAGCCCTTCGCCTAAACGCAAGTCTATAATCTTTTCCAGGTTAAATAGTGCCAGTGTATTGCGGGCCGCGGCCAATGGTCCGGGCTTATTATCAGTGGCAATGAGGCGGGATGTTATTTTTTGTTTGTGAAGATAAATTGGTATATAACAATGATCAGTACCTATGTCGGCCACAATTGATTGGGCGGGCACCATATCGGCAACGGCCTGAAGTCTCGGCGTAAGTTGCATACTACTCACCCCCGGCTATCTATATATTGTACCCGTCTTTAACTAGTATATTTCCATGCATGCTGCGTAAATTCCTTCATTACAAATTGCACTAATCGCAAAAAACAAAGCAAAAAACACTGCCATTGGCAGTGTCTTGTGGACATATGGTGACCCCTAGGGGATTCGAACCCCTGAATGCCAGCGTGAAAGGCTGGTGAGTTAAGCCGCTTCTCCAAGGGGCCATTCATAAAACAACTGATAGGTGGTGGGCCCACCTGGACTCGAACCAGGGACCGACCGGTTATGAGCCGGTTGCTCTACCGACTGAGCTATAGGCCCAAAAATGGCTCCCCAGGTAGGATTCGAACCTACAGCCTACCGGTTAACAGCCGGTTGCTCTACCATTGAGCTACTGAGGAACACAGTTGACATTGACCATTATAAAATACCGGTGAATACAAGTCAATACCTATTCAAGATAATCTTTTAAGCGCTTGCTGCGACTGGGATGACGCAGTTTACGCAGAGCCTTTGCCTCTATTTGACGTATACGTTCGCGGGTGACACTAAATTTCTTGCCAACTTCTTCCAATGTACGGGGTTTTCCGTCATCCAGTCCAAAACGAAGCCGCAACACCTTTTCCTCACGCTCAGTCAACGTATGCAAAACATCTTCTAATTGTTCCTTTAGCAATTCAAACGCCGCTGCGTCAGAAGGTGCCAAAGCGTCTTGATCTTCGATAAAATCGCCCAAATGACTGTCGTCTTCTTCGCCAATCGGTGTTTCCAATGAAACAGGATCCTGGGCAATCTTGAGGATTTCGCGGACCTTTTCGGGACTCATTTCCATGTGCTCGGCTATTTCTTCCGCTGATGGTTCGCGCCCTAATTCCTGCACCAACTGCCGGGAAATCCTAATCAGTTTGTTAATTGTCTCCACCATGTGTACAGGTATCCTGATTGTGCGTGCCTGATCAGCTATGGCCCGGGTAATTGCCTGGCGGATCCACCAAGTTGCATAGGTGCTGAATTTAAAACCACGCTGATAATCAAATTTTTCTACAGCTTTGATAAGACCAAGATTTCCTTCCTGGATTAAATCTAAGAAAAGCATGCCGCGCCCGACATAACGCTTGGCAATACTGACAACCAGACGTAAATTGGCTTCCACCAGTTTGCGTTTCGCTTCCTGATCACCTTCAGCCATTGCCTGGGCAAGAGAAATCTCTTCATCTGCTGACAAGAGCGGGACCCGTCCGATTTCTTTTAGGTACATGCGAACCGGATCGTTTACGCTTATTCCTTCAGGCAAAGACAGGTCAATTTCTTCGTTTTCCTCGTCTTTGCTGTCATCGGCTTCAATCACCGGCAAATCCGGCTCTTCGCCTTCACCGTCGACAACGTCAATTCCCATTGCAATTAACTGCTCATAATAATCATCAATCTGTTCACTTGTCAAATCAAATTCTTGCAGAAAATCCATAATTTCTTTATAGGTTAAAATACCCCTCTTTTTGCCGCGGGATATGAGTTCCTGTTTTCTTTCTGCCAATTTGGTTTGCTGTTGATCCATGTCTGTCCCCCCTTTGCGGAGAGTGTCACTCCCTACACATTCGGTAAAAATTGCTTATTCAACATTCTTGCTTTAAAAAAAAATAGCAAGCTATTCAAGTAGGCTTCAATAGATAATTCGCTCTATGCTGTTATATTTCCTTCATTTATTGCAAAAAATTTACCCCCTGAATCAAATTTATTATAGACAGAATTTAGCAAAATATACTGTTAGGATTACCCTTGCCAGGGAGTCGGTAAATACAAGCCTTTAAACAGGGAAATCGCGTATCTATCGGTCATTCCAGCGATATAATCACAGATACGCTGGGGCGACGAGTCGACGGAATCATTAGTCGGCAACGCATGAGGATTGGCAGTAAAGTGTTTGTAAAGCATGGTAATTACATACCGTGCTTTGACTTCCTCTTCTTTTGGCCGTGAGCCAATATATACGTTTTCAAACATAAACTCACGCAGACGCTCAATCGCTTCTAACATTTTGTCATCGAAACTGACAGACTCTTGATCGCGGCTGTTTGTAATCAATGCCCGGACACAATGATTAATCCGTGCTGAAGTGGAATCTCCCAACAAAGCAACACAATCGGCAGGCAGCTGACTAGATTCCAATATCCCGGCTCGGATTGCATCGTCAATATCATGATTTAAATAGGCAATTCGGTCGCAGATACGAACGATTTGGCCCTCCAGGGTTTGGGGCAACTTGTCTCCGGTATGGTTTAGAATCCCATCCCTAACTTCCCAGGTAAGATTTAAATCTTCGATAATATCCACTACCCGCAGACTCTGATGATTGTGGCGAAAACCGCCGGGATGGATTTCATTTAGAGCAGCTTCGCCTGCATGACCAAAAGCGGTATGTCCCAAATCATGACCCAAGGCAATTGCTTCTGTCAGATCCTCGTTAAGCCGCAATGCCCTGGCGACGGTGCGGGATATTTGAGCGACCTCCAGAGTGTGGGTTAAGCGCGTCCGGTAATGATCGCCTTCGGGAGCGATAAATACTTGTGTCTTATGCTTAAGGCGCCGAAAGGCTTTGCTGTGGAGCAAGCGGTCACGGTCCCGCTGCATATCGGTTCTAATACTGCAAGGAGTCTCATATCGTTTACGACCCTTGCTCTGGGAGCTTAAAACGGCAAAGGGAGATAAGGTTTCTGCTTCCAGTTTTTCAAGGCATGGACGCATTGATATCACCTCCCTGAAATAATAGTTCAACAGGACAGCAAAAATACCTGCTGTATTTGCCAACTATATGATATTGAATAATCTTGTCAATCTGTTTATACTTTACCCATACGCCAATTCAAACTAAAAACATTTATAGTACGTCACACCAGAGGAGGGAGAAAGCATTGAAGAAAATATTAATTTTTGCCATCACAGCATTGTTAATGCTTGGGGCCGTAATCCCAGCACATGCTGGGCTGCAACCGTTTGAGGTTGAAGCCAAAGCTGCTCTGGTTATGGATTACGATACCGGACAGATTCTCTATGCGCATAATATTGACGAAGCCTTGCCTCCGGCAAGCATCACCAAATTAATGAGCATGTATCTAATTTTTGAGGCATTGGAATCCGGTCAAATCAGCCTGGATGAGAAGGTAACAGCCTCCAGCAACGTCTTGATGTCTGCGGATTCCTCACAAATATTCCTTGCACCAGGCGAAGAATTAACTGTGAAAGAATTACTGCTTTCAATCGCAATCATCTCGGCCAATGACGCAGGCGTTGCCATGGCGGAACACATTGCCGGCAGTGAAGGCGCCTTTATCACATTGATGAATGACAAGGCCCGAGAATTGGGCATGACCCAAACCAATTTCGCGAATGTCCACGGCCTAGATGCGGCAAACCACCATATGTCTGCCCGGGACATAGCTATCCTTTCCCGCGCCATTCTACGGGATTTTCCCGATGTCCTTGACTACTCTTCCATTCGCCATTTGCGCCTGGACAGGGAAACCCGCTATGTCCGGGAGGGCCATTTTGATCTCAACTCTACATTCACGTCTTTGATTGGCTGGCGCAACGTTGACGGCCTGAAAACGGGCTGGACCCCCCAAGCCGGCCGCGGTATAACCGCCACTTCGCTCCATAATGACCGGCGGGTTATTGCTGTGGTTCTGGGAACAGAAACCATCGCCATTCGGGATGCCGAAACCAAAAAGTTAATTGATTATGGACATGATCAATTTGAGCCGCGCACCGTCCTAGAGACAGAGGTGGTTGTTGAGACCCTAAACATCGCCAATGCCCGGGAACGGGAAGTAAATGTGGTATTGCAATCTGATGCCACTGTTTTGTTGAAGCCTGAGATGTCTGTTGCAGACTTACATGTTGAGAAAGAATTTATGGATGATATCGCTGCCCCGCTGGCTGAAGGGGAACAAGTCGGCACCTACCGGTTGCTCTGGGACGAGGAAACAGTGCTGGAAATACCGCTGACTGTCAATGAGGATGTTACCCAGGCAAATTTCTTTGTCCGGACCCTTCGCTATCTCAGTGACGCCCTTACCCAATTGGGTGGCTGGATTATGGACAAGATATCCTAAAAGAAGTGCGACCCAGCGGTCGCACTTCTTTTTTAGTTGTTTTTCAACTTTGCCTGGGCAGCTGCCAGGCGGGCCACCGGCACCCGATACGGGGAGCAGCTTACATAGTTCATATTCAGCAAGTGACAAAACTCTATTGAATTTGGCTCGCCACCATGTTCACCACAAATTCCCAGTTTGATGTCAGGCCGCTTTTCCCGTCCCCGTTCGACTGCGATTTTCATCAGGCTGCCGACACCCTCGCGGTCAAGGACAGCGAACGGATTTTCTGCAAGTATTTTATCCGCCAGATAGCCGGGCAGAAACTTACCCTCAGCATCATCCCGACTAAATCCAAAGGTCGTCTGGGTCAAATCATTGGTACCAAAGGAGAAGAAGTCGGCGTGGGCAGCAATGGCATCGGCTGTCATGCAGGCGCGGGGGAGCTCGATCATCGTACCGATCAGGATATCCGGTTTGCGTTCGTCACGTTTTTCAACCTCTGCCAGGACATCTTCAACCAACGCCCGCATTTTTTCTAGTTCCTTTTGCTCACAAACCAGAGGGATCATTATCTCTGCCTTTACGTCTAATCCCTCAGACTGTAACTGGTTGGCGGCATTGAGAATTGCTTCAATCTGCATGGCGTAAATCTCCGGATAGAGCAGCCCAAGACGGCAACCACGGTTGCCAAGCATCGGGTTAAATTCTTCCAGATTCCTGACCTGGCGTAATAGATGCTTTTTGGTCTCGAGATCTTTCTTGATACCCTGATGCTCCAAGAGCGCTATTTCCACCGCAAGCCGCTCAGCGCTTGGCAAAAACTCATGGAGCGGCGGGTCCAGAAGGCGGACGGTAACCGGTAGTCCATCCATGGCCCGGAAAATGCCTGCAAAATCTTGCTGCTGTACCGGCAGCAGCTTTTGGAGGGCATCCTCCCGCTCGTTCTTTGTCTCAGCCAAGATCATCTTTTGTACCAAAGGCAGGCGGTCGGGCCCCATAAACATATGCTCAGTCCGACAAAGTCCGATACCCTGGGCACCAAACTCACGAGCTTTGGCCGCATCTTCAGGGTTGTCGGCATTTGCCCGGATCCCAAGCTTGCGCACCTCATCGGCCCAATCCAGCAGCTCTGAGAACTCACTGCTGATCTCCGGCTCCACCAACGGTACCTCACCGAGGATTACCCTGCCTGTGCCGCCGTCAATGGACAGTTTATCTCCTTTCGACAAGGTCTTTCCTTCAACAGTCACAGTTTCCATTTCCATATCGATTTTTAACGCTTCACAACCGCAGACACACGGTTTTCCCATGCCACGGGCCACAACGGCAGCATGGCTGGTCATACCGCCCCGGGATGTAAGGATGCCCTGGGCAGCGACGATTCCGTGAATATCATCCGGAGTTGTTTCTGGCCGCACCAAGATCACAACTTCCCCGTTCTGCCCCAGCTTTTCTGCTTCATCGGAATCAAAGACGATGGTGCCGCTGGCCGCGCCGGGTGAAGCTGGCAAACCCCGGGCAATTACGTCAAGTTTTGCATCCGGCGAGACCTGTCGATGTAACAGATTGCCAACCTGGTTGGCATCTACCCGCAGAAGGGCAGTCCCTTTGTCAATCAGGCCTTCCCGCACCATATCGACGGCAATCTTCACCGCCGCGCGGGCTGTGCGTTTACCGGTCCTGGTTTGCAGCATATAGAGTTTGCCCCGCTCGATGGTAAATTCCACATCCTGCATCTCTAGATAATGCGTCTCCAAACGCTCACATACCGCTTGCAGTTCTGTCCATACTTCGGGCATTAGCTCCTGTAATTTTGCCAGCGGCAGGGGGGTACGGATTCCGGCTACGACATCTTCACCTTGGGCGTTAATCAGAAATTCACCATAAAGGCCATTTTCGCCGGTGGAGGGGTCGCGGGTAAACAATACCCCGGTGCCAGAGTCGTTGCCCATATTGCCAAACACCATTTCCTGAACATTGACAGCAGTACCGTAATGCTCTGGAATCTTGTGAATTTTCCTGTAGACAATCGCCCGGTTGTTGTTCCATGAAGCAAATACTGCCTTTACCGCCAGCATCAACTGCTCCAGTGGCTCCTTGGGAAATTCGATACGGACTATTTTGTATATATGTTCTTTATAAAGTTTGATTAATTTCTGCAGGTGCTGGACTTCCAACTCATTATCATGCTCAACACCGGCTTCTGACCGGATTCGAGTTAAGATTGCCTCAAAATCATGATGAGGGACGTTTAAGACAACATCTCCATACATCTGGATAAACCGCCGATAACAGTCAAAAGCAAAGCGGGGATTATCGGTAACCTTGGCCAGAGCCTCAACGGTAACATCGTTAAGACCTAGGTTAAGTACGGTATCCATCATTCCGGGCATCGAAATCGGCGCTCCCGAACGGACAGAAACCAAAAGTGGATTGTCAACATCGCCAAACTTTTTCCCTGTCAGCGCTTCCAGACGCCGTACCCCTTCGGTGATTTCCACTTCCAGTTCCGAAGACAAATTACGCCCCTGCCGATAAAAATCCTTGCATGCCTCAGTGGTAACAGTGAAACCATTGGGCACAGGCAGGCCCATGTTTTTCATTTCGGCCAGGTTTGCCCCCTTTCCACCCAACAATTCACGCTGGGTGGCATTGCCTTCGCCAAAAACCAATACCATTTTACTCATCATGACGCCTCCTTATAAGATCTAGTAATTTACCAGCTGTTTCCTCAACGGCCTTATTGGTAACATCAAATATCGGACAGCCAATCCGCTTCATCACCCCTTGAGCAAACTCCAGCTCCGTAAATATGCGTTCCAAGGTGGCATAGTTTGACTGGTGACGCAACCCCATGGTAGCCAGGCGTTCGCGACGAATTTCATTTAATTGCTCAGGGGAGATTGTCAGCCCGACAATTTTATCCCGGGAAATGTTGTATAACTCCTCCGGCGGTTGAACTTCGGGCACCAGCGGCACATTGGCCACTTTAATTTGCTTATGAGCCAGATACATGCTCAAAGGCGTTTTTGAGGTCCTGGATACACCTATCAAAACCAAGTCTGCCAGTCCCAGCCCCCGGGGATCTTTGCCATCATCGTATTTTACGGCAAATTCGATTGCCTCAACCCGTTTAAAATAATGCTCATCTAATTTTCGCACCAGACCTGGCTGTAACCGGGGCTGATTGGGCATAACCTGCTCCATCGCATCCATCATCGGCCCCATAACATCAACAAAGGGCAACTGGGCCGCCTCCGCATATTCGCGGGCCAATTTCCGGAGCTGGGGAATAACCATTGTATATACCACAACGCCGCCAGTTTCCTTGGCCTCGTTGACTGCTTCGCGGAGGGCTTCTTCGTCGGCGATAAACGGTATGCGCCGAACCTCCACCAATTCACCATTGAACTGACTGGCCGCAGCTTTTGCAACAAATTCACCAGTTTCGCCAATTGAATCGGACAACACATATACCACTGCCCGTTCCGAGTTAGTCATTGTATAAACCCTCCTCAAATTTGCCCTCAACCATTTCAGCCAAGATTTTCAGAACTATATCTAAATCGAATCGTCCGGTGGGAATTTTAGAATCCAAGCTCTTGAGCACGGGCAAACAATTGACATGGCTCGCTTGCAGCTTGTTAATACCCGCCAACAGGGTATCCCCTTCTTCAACCCATACAGTCTGGGCAAAACGGGTCATAACCATTTCCACCGGTACCGATTGTAAGTCATTACTCCCCAAAGAAACCTTCAACAAATCTTTCCGTGAGACAACCCCGCCCAGTTCTCCTGAACTATTGACTACAAACAACGTCCCCTGATCCTCAAGAAAAAGAGTCACAATTGCCTCATAGACCGATTGCCCGGCCTCAATTACCACTGGATGTGCCTTTAGTTGCTTTATAGGTATTGAATCCAACTGGTCAGCTAGAAAACTCCGGCCCTTGCTGCCTGAATAAAAATACCCCACCCGAGGCCTGGCATCCAACAATCCTGCCATGGTCAGGATTGTCAAATCGGGCCGCAAGGTGGCACGGGTTAAATTAAAATGAGCAGCTATCTCTTCGCCAGTAATCGGTCCCTCATCCCGGACTAGGCGGAGGATCTCCAAATGTCTTTTGCTAAGGTTGATAATATCACCGCCAATGTGACATACTAATTGACTTATCTACCAGCAATTATACTATACTATTTTTTGTTTTCAAAGGTTTTTTTTCTTTAGTAGACATAATTTAGTCACTTCTTCTTTGGTCAACTGCCTGTATCCGCCTTTTGGGACTCCCTGCAAATCTAAAAAACCAAACCGGATTCGTTCCAGCTTTATAACTTTATAGCCTAGGGCTGCAAACATCCTGCGGACCTGACGCTTTTTCCCTTCGTGAATAATCAATTCCACTGTTTTCGGACCCGCTATTTTAACCTTGGCAGGCGCGGTCATTCCATCCTCCAACCGAACTCCGGCAGTCAATCTAGCCAAAACACCGGCCTCTGGTTCTCTGTCCAGCACCGCCCTGTAGGTTTTTTTTACGCCAAACCGGGGATGCAATAGTGTGTTGGTTAGTTCACCGTCATTAGTCAATAACAACAAACCTTCTGTATCCAGATCTAATCTGCCCACAGGATAAACCCGAGGACGGGTAGGCACCAAGCTCACAACAGTTGGACGTCCGTGGGTATCCCGGACTGTTGTCACATAACCCTTGGGTTTGTTGAGCAAATAGTAGACATGGGTATTCCGGTGAACAGGTCTTCCATCCACTTTGATTTCAGCATCAGCTGCAACCTTCGTTCCCAACTTGGTGATAACCTGGCCGTTCACTTCCACGCGCCCGGCCCGAATGATTTCTTCACATTTCCTTCGGGATGCAATACCGGCTGCCGCCAAGACTTTTTGTAACCGCTCCATAAATTCACCTCCCGTTTTATAAGCCATGAATCCAATGAAAAAGTCCGCGATGCTACATCGCGGACAGTCTAAACTGACACCAGGAGACCGCCCCGGCCGACGTATGCGCCGATGGTGCTCCCCATTTCCCTAACCACAATTCGGGCTGGATGATAATTTTCTTCTATCGCCCGGCGCAGGCTTTCAACTTCAGGGTGGCTGGCCACATGGGAGATACCAACCACCGTTTGCGACCAATCTTGACGGTCTGCCACTAATTGAACGAGACGCTCAAGGGCGCCCCGGCGCCCACGGACCCGCTCTAAAATCTCCAGTTGACCAAGATCATTATTGGTGAAGATAAGTTTGATGCCCGGGTTACTAGCGGCCCTGGCCTTAAACAGACTGAGTCGGCCGCCACGCACGATATTCTCCACGCTTTCCATGGTCAAAAATACCCGGATGTTCCTTCTCTCAGCCTCGATGTAGGTTTGGAGCTGCTGTCTGTCGGCCCCTTGCGCTGCCAGTTTTGCGGCCTTTATTGCCAACAGTCCCAATCCCATTGAGCCCAACAATGAATCGATAACTGTCACTCCCGGGATCGTTCCGGCCGCCAATTGGGCATTTGTGTATGTACCGCTTAACGCCGATGACAAAGTGATTACCACAACTTCCATGCCGGAAGCGACGAGCGGCTTTAGAACCGCGTGAAATTGCTGGGGCGCAGGCGGCGATGTAGTAGGCATTGTATTGCTGGATAATAGCTTGCGTTGAAAATCGTCAGGCGTCAGGTCCACGCAATCGGCATAAGTTTCGGCGCCGAAATTTACCCGCAGCGGCACCTGAACGATATCAAACTCCTCTAAAATATCTGCAGGTAAATCACAGGATGAATCGGTGACAATTCTCACTGGCATACAAATCCACCTCCGCCTTTCCTGTTCTCCGGAACTAGCTAAAAATCCTGCTAAACAGTTGCCACCAATGCGCCTTGTTGACGAACTACATCAATTACAGGTACCTGTAACTTGTCACGCACCAAATCCAAAAGCAATTGATGATCGACAAAGTCAGGCGAGTATTGACCATTGGCCTCATTATATCGAGGAAAAAAGGGGTTTACAGTCACAGCACGCAGCTGCACAGATTTACGCACCTGAAAAACACCCTGATAATTTGTGACCAGGGCAGCAGTGTCTATCAGATCGCCGCTTAATAGCAATTTTATCGAATCATTGAGCACGATAGCCGGTTCCCCGGGGAGCTTGGCCAACAGTTTTCGCAGCGGCTTGCTGTCCACAATTCCGCTAAATTCCACCAGCGGCTGTGAATCAATTTGTCGCAGAACATCGGGCACCTGCTGGTCCACCAACAAAGAGCCTAACTTCAGCGTCGGTCGGGGGTTCTCGCACTGAGGCAAAGTCATCAGAGTTTCAATCGCCTCTGCCTCTGCCGCCAGTGCTTGCAAATCCCTGTTTCGGGCTGCACCGGTGCTAATAACAAGACTGTCGGCTGCCGCCATTGGCGCCAGCCGATTCAAAGCCCCGTCCACAATCAGCATTTCCAAATCACGGGACCGCAGGTACTCAATAAACCACTTCAGCGCTCGTTCACTATTGGGACCGGCAAGCACCACCAGTCCCGGTGTTTGCACGCGGACCACCACCAGCCTGCCTAAAGGTGTGCGTTGTTGGGTAAACTCAATGACCGCCAGGCCGGCGCTGCCCGCACTCAGGCATTTCTCCGCCGTCACCACCCAAACCCCGGCTGGCAAATGCAGGCGGGGTTTGGGCAAGCCGGTGACATTGTCCTTGCTCTCGCCATCATAACCGATGCTGGTAACCGCCAACCGGGAATAGTTCTGCCAGTTATTAATTAGACTGACTGTGGCAGTAGTCTTGCCGGTATTTTTGGCGGTTCCGGCAATTCCAAGAACACGCATTTCAACCGCCGGTAACCGTGTCCTTACCAGAACGCCCGGGGTAGGCGCCCTCATCCCGGTTACCTAGCACGCCTTCGTGGAGGGCGGCGACAAAATCTCCCACCTGAACAGTTTCCCGCAGCGCTGTTTCAATGCCTGCAAGTAGTTCGCCGGCCATATCCTCGGCTTGCCGGGTCGGTTCAATTTTGGCCTGGCCCATAAACCGGAATGTTTCTCGCACGGACTGGAGTGTATCAACTCTTGATGCCCCGGCAATCGGTCCCCCGGAATATGCTTCATCTGCCGATGCAATTGAGATGGCATCCACTCCCAATGAAGCGGCGAGGCCTGCGTGCAGACCGGTGCTCACCGAAGACTGGACCCGATCTTCATTTTGAGTCAAAAAGCCAATTGGCGCCCCTGGCCAAATCGGAGCATCAACAATCTGCCGAAGGGCAATTAACTTCGCGGCATTAAAATCGATATAGTTATCTTCCATCGCTTTATTTATCATCACTTCCGGTGAATAGCAAAACAAAGGCTGCAAAATCGGTTTTGCGCCCAGTGCAAGGGCAAGATTAGCGACAATCAACATCCCGGCGAAGGCTTTATGGGCTGGCACTCCACATAGTTCTTCATTAGTAACCACGTCAAAGGGCAGATTGTAGCGCGCGGCATACTTAATTGCAGCCACAGCGTCCACAGTCAGCCGAGACGGATCGGTGCCAGCGCCCAACGCGCCATAAACAATATTGATCTTTGTCAGATCAGCCCCGCACTCACCGGCCAGCACAACCGTCTCCGGTGTATTTAATCCCCTATGGGCGCGCACCTGCCAGAGACTGGATTCCTCCAAGGCAGAACGGATGCAACGGAGGTTTTCGGGAGTAATCACCGAGCCATCCTGCTGATGGGTGAGGTAGCCTTCCAAAAATCCTTCGGTTCTGGCGCCCCAGGACGGATCAAAATGCACCACCCCGTCAGCCCCCCATCCCTCAGCGATCTTGATATGGGCGATATCCATGAACGGGCAGCCGGTTCCATATTGAACAAACACAGCAGGTTTTTTTCGGGTATGGCGAATATCCAGCGGTCGCATCCTGGCCCGGGTCCGCTCCACATACTGTTCCAGTGAATCCAGTTCTGCTTGTTCTAAACCTCTGGTTTGTGCATGCAAGCTTCCCTTGGTGTAGTAATCAGCAATCACGTCATCGCATAGTTTGGCATACTCTTTTCGCAATGACGCCGTATCCCTGCCCAGACCCTCCTGTTTTAGAATTTCCTCCCGAAGCTGAGCCCGCTCAACACCGGGACTGGAGCGTTTGGCGGACCACTCTATAATCTGGTTTGTTATGTTATCCAACATTGCCTTAATCGAGGCGTTATTAAAACTGTAATCATAGGTGCCAACCATGTCGATTTTTTTCTTTTCTGTGCCTTCCCGTGAGGGCTTAAACTCTCGCCCCTCCACAAAGGCAACCGCGGCTTCAACTGGCGTACCGGGGCCAAAACCGGCGTCAAACCCCAGTTCAGCCGCCAGTTCGGCACGGATCGCCATGCCGCCAACACCAAGCTTGACCTTTTCACGAACCCCGGCAGCATCGACAAGATCAACAAACCGGGCCAGTATTTCTTCGACTCCATAGCCCAAAGTCCTAGAGATCAGGACCACATCAGCTTTGTGCTCGATGATTCCATTGACAATTTCCTGGGGTGAATAGTCGGGAGGGAACAACCAAGTCTGATGTCCGGCCTGTTCAAGGCCACGCCGGATCATCTTGAGCCCAATGTCGTGAACAGGATCCAAGGGTGCGAGCACAACTTTTTTTCCCATTCTACTCAGCCTCCTTCAGCCAGCCATAATGATCTCCTGACCGGAAGATATATCCCCTGGCTCTAATACGGGCACCGGGTCCCCGATGTTGGCAAAAAACAATGTCAACATCCTTCAACCCCATTTCACCCATCATTTTCCGGATGATATCCATACCTTCATCTTCATCGCGACAAATTACAAATGTCTCAATATCCAGCGCGTCCACAATCCGTTCAAGATATTTATTCACTACTGCTTCATCCTCCTCTTACCTTGTCCCTAGTAGCATAAATAGAAAGCAAGATATTTATTCCTGCCCTGCCCGGGACCAATATTTATGGACATCAGCAATCAAACTTTCTATATGATTTACCATCGCCAACTCAGCTGCCTCCGGGTTTCGCGCTTTCACGGCCTCAAAGATTTTCCGGTGATCGGCAAATACACGGCTATGCACCTCAGTACGGATAAAGCCCAGGACAGGGGACAATTGGCCGTCCTGACGAATCAGGTTAAGGGCAGCCCGCAGCACCTTGTTGCCGGCTGCTTCAGCCAACAATTCATGAAATGCCACATCCCCTTCCGCCACTGCATCGGTAGATGCAGTTTCATAGGTTTCAATCAGTGAGGACATTTGCAGAATCTGTTGATCACTGCTGTTGGCGGCTGCCAAGCGGGCAATTTCCCGTTCAATCGCTCGTCTGGCCACCAGGATTTCAATCAAATCATCTTTGTTCCGGGAGCGAACCTGGCGGGCCAGCGCAATCGAATGACGCCGACGCATTTCCTCCCCCAACAGCTGCTTGATAAAGTTTATTCCTTGCTCAGTCAGTAACCGGCCACGATATCCCTGCCTGTCTGTATATCCTTTTATGTCCAGTTGCCGCAACAACCGGCCAACTGTTGCCTCGCTAACCTGGTAGCCGGCTGCTTCGATTACCTGGCTGGCCTTCCCGGATCCAATAGGCTCATCCGGATTGTTAAGCATGTATTGCATCAGGCAAATCACTTCCGCACGTTCTTCCATTTTCGCACCAGTCCTTTCTCGCTTGCGAACTGAAAATATTATACCATAATTATCTAGCACAGCGGTCCCAGCACACCCTGCCAGGTTCTGAATATGCTGATATCAGACAGGGGGGAAATGTATGACCGCTGGCGCAGAACTGATTGCCGTCGATGCCCTGCCAGTTAAATTGGGACACTTTGTGGAGATTTGTCTTTTCCACAAAGAGTATGCAATCTCTCACTCGGCCGGTAGGGACGAGTATCATGTATTCACCACAATTCCCGCGGGCAACCGCTTCGCGGGCAGCGGCAGATTGTGCATCTGCCAGGTTGAACTGACCAAACTGGGCGTGGGGCCTATGGAAGTACGGCCGGCGAAGCCAGTTTACGTTTCTGAATCACTGAGTGACTACGATTTGCATGTTCGCACCAATATTTTTTTGTCCGCTGAAGATTTCCAGCGGTCCACACTAATCCGTATTATTGAGAACAATAAATCAATGGTACTCCGTCCCGGCTCCAGCACCGGCTTGTATTGTCCACGACCGGGTCAGTTTATCATAAACATAGGATAAAAAACCGCCAGCAAAAAGCTGGCGGTTCGCTTACTCCCGGGGAAACTAGATTATTTAGCAGATTGCTGAGCTTACATCAGGAATACCGCAACAACAGCGGCAACAGCCAATCCGCAGATTACGGGAATGAAGTTTTTCCGCGCCAGATCCATCGGGCTTACGCCAGCGATGCCGGCAGTTGCCACCAAACCAAATGCCCAGGCAGTCAGGGTTCCGCCACCGGCCCAGACAGCACCCATTTGGCCAATCGCTGCCACAGCCTCGACACTGGCGTTTGCTGCCGGCGCCAAGGACTGGGCGAGACTTGCAGTCAGTGGCAGACCGGAGAAACCGGAGCCGTCTAGCCCGGTGATAATCCCGACAAACAGGTTGCCAAAGGACATAGCCAATCGATTGACCGGCAACGAGTTCGCAACCGCCGAACCCAAGTCAAAGAGGAGTTGCGGCGCGCCTTCGCCCAAAATAGCCACGGCATCGCCACCGCCAAGGAAGAAGAAGCCGGCGATTGGAATAACAGGTGCGAATATCTTGATTGCAAAGAGCATGCCTTCGCGCAAATGAACGACCACAGATTCCAGGGCTTTGTCCCCATCATTGGCAAAGCTCATGATAATCAAGAGCGCCGCGGCGGCTCCACCCAACAACGCGGTTGCGTCTCCACCCATAATTGGTGCAAGGGCAGTAGCTTCAAATGAAGCGTAAATCATGGTGCCAATTATCAGCATAAATGTTACCGGCACAATTATCGCAAAAGCAATATTCTTGTTGGTCTTCTCAATCGGAGCATCATCGGCTGTCGCCGCAACCAAACCACTCTCTACATTCAGCCCCTGCTGGGTCTTGATTTCCTTGCGCATCATCAAATATGCGATGACACTGGCGACAAGACCAACCACCAACGACAAAATTGCCACTTCGTTGAGCATAGCGCCCGGTTCCAATCCGATGGTCCGTTCACTGAGCCCTGGCGCTCCCTGAATGATTAAGTCGCCAGACAATGCCATACCATGACCAAGGATGTTTACCGACATGGCCGCAGCCATTGCCGGCAGTCCCGCTTTGATCGCTACAGGAAGGAGCATTACGCCAACCAGCGCGGTGGCCGGGGTGGGCCAGAAGAACAGTGCGCAGATGTACATCACACCACCCAGAGCGAAGAAAGCAACATGGGGATTGACCATCAGGCGACGGGCAGGAGCCACCATCAATGTATCGGCGCCCAGCTTTGCCATCGACTTGAGCATTGCTACCATCAGTGCAATAACCAGCATGATGTCAAACAAGTCGCTGCCGGCTACCAATAGTGCACGGAACATTGCCTGCACGGCAGGAATAATACTGCCCTCGTTATACACCAGACCGATGACAAAGATTCCTACTATACAGGGTAAAACAACATCTCGTTTCAATACCATTGCCAAAACCACAGTCAGAACAACTAGCAAATAAATCCAATGAGACAGGGTTAAAGTGACTTCCATTAATTTTGGCCCCCAATATTTTATGGTTGATTTTCCCCGGGAAGGGAATTACTTGGCCAATTGCTGGTTAAAAACGCCTGTCAAGTTAACGGTATCGACCCGGGCTGCCACCTCCTCTTTATCGGTGGTATACATACCCAGCTCTTTCAAGTGGTTGAACAATACCGAGCCGGAGAAAGTGAACTTCTGTCCCATACCCTCAGGGGTTTCCATCCGTTCCCTGACATAGGCAATTGCCTCGCCAATCATCAGAGTCCGGGGCAGTTCCAGCAAGTCAAGGTTTAGGGCCTGACGAACGGCATTGTGCCCCGCAAGTGTACCGGTGATAATTGCCTCGGTATGACCGACCAACAGGCCAGCTTTCTCGCCACCGCAGAACAAGTTATCGACACCCTGTACCTGCAGCTTATCATCCCGAGGGGCCAGCGCCAGATAACGCATAGAGTTGCCAAGGCCGCCAGAATAGGGGTCTTCGTAACGGGCTTCTTCAAAGCCAGGAATCTGTCTCAGGGTTTCTAAGGGAAAATATGGCGCCATTAATTTTGCATGGCCGGTATCCAGCAATATTACATTGGCGGCAAACTCAGGCAGCGCATACTGCTGACACGCTTTTGATGAAAGTGCCTCTTCACCCTTTTGCAGTGCCTCGGGAATCGGCACAACGGCAACACCGGTCTCATCCAATTGCTTTACAATCTCCGGCGCCAGGGACTCTTTGAGAAGCTTGCAGGAGCCGCTCATTGCACCAATGGAGCCATCGGCTTTTTGGCCCATTTTTTCCTCTACACCTGCCTTGGCGGCAATACTTACGCGGCCGCCAAAGGTCGGACAGCGCAGCACGCACATGGCGCAACCATTGCCGTATTTGCCACAGTTGGCCATTCCGCCTGCAGAACCGGTGGCTTCAACGACAACATCTGCATCCACGCTGCTGCCGTCGCTGAGTTTGACGGCGACAATCCTGGAGCCGTCTTTGATAACGTCTTTAGCTGTAGTTTCGAGGCGAATCTCAATCCTTCGGGCCAGCAACTCTATTTTTACAGCCGGTTCAATTTTCCCGATGTCATACAGAGAAGCATGCTTGTGACCAGGAAACTCGATATCGCGGTGTCGGGAGACTGAGTCGGCGATTTGGAACAATTCACCGCCACCTAAAGCAATTGCTTCTTCTGTTGCAGTCCAACGGCCGTTGTTGCGCATGATTCCACCAACTAGACCTGTTCCTAAAAGCATATCTGTCCGTTCAACTAAGGTTACATCGGCGCCGGCCTTGGCGGCAGCAAGTGCTGCCGCCGTTCCGGACCAACCGCCACCAACAACCAGAACTTTCACCATTGAGTTATGCCTCCTTGTTGTTGAATAATCTTATTCGTGCGCATATTTGCAAACGATTTGAATCAGCCGCACCAGGGCTCTTACAGCCAGACGGGCCTTCTCTTCAATCAGCTGACCATTGTCATCAGTTGTGCCGAGACCAGGGGAAATGTAGATATTGGCATCATAGGCAACGGTGGGAATTACGCCCATCTGAGACAAGCCAGTTTGGAGCATATGGGAACCAGCATACATGTCTTCGATGGAGAAAATGGGGATGCCGGCGCCATTTGCCCATGTTCCTTCATAGTTTACTTCCACAGCTGTGGAGTTGTAGCTCTTGCTGATGATAATACCTTTGAGCAATTCGGGGTCAAGTGCTGAAAATTCTTCTTTGACAATCTCGTAAAGCTCATCAACCGGCTGCTTCAGCACTTCAGGCTTATCTCTAAGAACCCGCAGAGCGGCAATTTGGCCGAGAAGAGCTTCTTTGCCCGGATCCTGGGTTACATAAGCAGCTTTCCCGTAGGAAGCAGTGGTGCCCCAGCGATCGCCATGCATACCGAGAGCGCGACGGATTGGAACCATATACTCTTCTTTACCAATGACCAGACCGCTGGTCATCGAACCAGTCGCTTTGTCCATACTGTAGACGAAGACATCAGCGCCGGTCTTGCGGATATCGGTGCCGACAAACGGCAAGCCCCAGGCATTGTCAATTACATAAGGCACATCATAAGAATGGGCCACTTCAGCTAGGCCTTTCAGCAAACGGGGCACACCTTCACTATCCTTGTCGGCATAGCCGTAGCCAGGAGTTTCATAGCCAAGGGATGTGATTCCAGTTAGATAATCGGCATGGCGTTCTGCTGTTTTAGCGATTTTCGCCAGCGTCTTGTCCACATCCACTTTGCTCAAAAGCGGCACCGGCCAATATTTGATGCCATGCACTGGATACTCTGCGCCCACCATCGGCACAATCACTGCATCGGTATTGTTTTGACGCTTGCCGTAGAAACCCAGCTCCCCAGGAGTGCTGCCTCTGTCAGCGAACACGTCTTTGAACCGAGGCGGGAACGGACGACCATAAGCACCATGATGATGAAGATGCTTTTCGTAAGGCGCCAAATAACGGGCGCGGTAATTGTCTCCCCGTCCAAGATTGGGGGGAGTAAACAAAGCATCAAAGCTCACCCACAGTCCAGCTTCGCAGGTGTTAACAGGCGCGGCATCGTATTCATCGCCATAGACGCTCTTGACCAGTTCACGAATTTCATCTACCAAGGTAGCCAGCGGCGTAACTTCTTTGGCACCTTTTTCAGCGAACTCGAGTATGTCGTCGCGCAAAGGCGCCGGACATCCGGATATAGCACCAGTAAGACCAAATTTGCCACGCCACTCCGCAGGGATACCAATCTCATCAGCAGCCTGTTTAGCTTCCTGATAAATGGCAGCCGTATTGGCTTGTAACTTTTTGTACATTTTGAACTTCACAACAAACACTCCTTAAAATTTTATATTTTGAGATTGAACTTATCGGGTCAATATGTAGCTACGTAGGTGGCTTAACGAATTTCAATTGTTGACCCAACTCCAAACCACGTTGTTTTCCACAAATGCGCTGCCCATGGAGAACAATATTGAGGTGATTGGGCATGTGAGTTTCATCAAACCCCACAATCGTTCCAATCACTTCACCGTCAACCTTCAGTTGATCACCGGCAACTAAAACACCGCTGTTGGTAAACTCCACAAATCCTAGATACGCAATCGGGTTTACAATATCGCCCGGTTTTGCATGTTGATCAGTTACAATCAACTCATGAACCTGGTAGCGACTAACAGCTCGGGAAGGCTGGCCTATCAACTTTAAGTTGCGATTCTCATACTGACCAGTCAGCACAACCACCAAATCAGCCGTTACGTTAACTTTTGCAAAATAAGGATCTGACTTGAACATTCGCTGCTTATACGGATCCGTCACATCTTCACCTCCTCATCATTGATGAGCAGCTACAGTAAGTTTCGCCATTAGTTCCGGAATTCCTGCTTAAACATAAAAAAAAAACTGAGAAATTTCTCAGTTAAACAATGGAATTCCTCCGACCCAGCTTGCCAGCAAAAATAATAAAGTAATCCAAATGGTCCCCAAAACCAAAACAACCAAAGTTTCTTTAAGTTCTTTCCGGTTTCCCATTGTCATCAACACCTAATGCCCGAGGACAAACAGATTGTATTCCAGGTCTTCCCAGGAAAAGCGAAGTCCCGGGCAATCGGTGTTATGTGGCTCGACATTGTAGAAGGGTATATTGTACTTTTCCATTAGAGCAAATATCCGGGCGGCCAAAACATCCATATCATTGACCCAAATATTGATTGCCTGATCGCTGCGTGCATAGTCATGACAGTGGGTCCCGTGGACAATAATTTTTTTCACATTCATCCCCCCGTGTTTCAGATTATGGCGCTTAGGGAATAAATGTGCACACCAAAATAAAGACCCCTATCGGGTCTTTATCTGGTGGCAAGCATAATCAACGTTATTCCCATAAGCAGCAAACCTAATTTGCGTAGATCAATCTGTCCTGCCAGGCCAGCAACGCCAATGGCGCTTACGAACAGAAACACAAATGGTCCGACACTGCCGATAATACCGTTGATTTTAACGGCTGACTGCAAGTCCTTATAATATAACATCAGCAAGCCGCCGCTAAGACTGACAACGCCGTAGAGCATTCTGATTGCGGCCATTGTAATGAGATTGATGTTCATCGTTCATTCCCCCTTATATTGGGCCATTATAACCTTTTCCAGGGGATTTGTCTTGTCACATCATAAACAATATCGCTACCAATGTCGACACAACCAGCCCTGCTACGACCGGGATAAAGTTTCTCCTGGCGAGCTCAATTGGATTAATCCCAGCGACACCGGCAGTGGCCACCAAACCAAATGACCAGGCCGCCAAAGTACCGCCGCCAATCCAGACAGCGCCCATTTGCCCAACGGCCGCCAAGGCTTCCACATTAACTCCAGCCGGTCCGCCCAGGGCCTGGGCCAATCCACCCACCAAAGGCAGGCCGCTAAACCCGGAGCCATCGAGACCGGTCAGGATGCCAATCAGCAGGTTGCCAAAGGCCAGCGAAAAAGCATTCAAAGGTAGACTGTCGGCTATCATGTTTCCAATATCGAACAAGTATTGGGGAGCACCTTCCCCCAAAATATCGGCAACCGAGCCGGAACCCATTAAAAAGAATCCGGCGATAGGAATTACAGGCGCGAAGATCTTGGCAGCAAACAGCAGACCCTCCCGCAAAAAGCCGACTATTTCCTCCAGGGCTTTATTGCCATAGCGTCCAAAACCGGCAATCAACATCAATAGAGTTGCCGTTCCACCCAAAAGCGCCTCCGACAAACCGCCACGTATCCTAACAACCGCGTCGGCTGATGAAGACGGGTCTGGTACGAATACCATTACCACGATAATCAACAGCAGCACTGCGGGCACAAACACGGCGAAGAATTTTGATACCCCGGTAATTGGAACCTTTTTTGCGTTGTCTTCATCGATGGCCTGGGTGTTAAAATCTTGGGTAGGCTTCTTGCCATAATCCCGCAACGTGAGGAGGTAGGCAACAGCGCCTGCCACCAAACCGGTGATCAACGACAAAATCGCAATTTCAGAGAGAAGCGCTTCTGTCGGTATCCCTGCCGCCCGGGCAGTTATCCCTGGTGCACCCTGGATTACAAGGTCACCGGATAACGCCATGCCGTGTCCGAAGATATTTACCGACATGGCAGCAGCAATCGGAGGCAGGCCTGCCCGCACTGCAATTGGCAGCAGAATCACTGCCACCAGAGCAGTGGCTGGCGTTGGCCAAAAGAACAGTGCTGCAGCATACATTGCTGCCCCCAGCACCCAGTAGGCCACCTTGGGGTTTTTCATTAGCGGTCTGACAGGTGAAACCATCAGCACATCAGCGCCCATGGTCTGAAGCGCTTTCAGCATCGCCACCATTAAGGCGATTATCAACATGATGTTGAAGAGCGATGTCCCTGCTGTGAGCAAACCTTGGAACACAGTCTGGACCGCGGCAATCAGCGACCCATGATGTGACCAGCCCAGGAGCAGTATCCCCAAAATACAGGGCACGACGACATCGCGTTTGAGAATCATGGCCAAGAGAACCACAACCAACGTGATTATATAGATCCAATGACCAATAGTCAGAGACCCTTCCATGTTATTCCCTCCTGCCTGTTAGGGCTTCTGCGCAAAAATATCCTCCACGCCAGCCTGGCGAACCCGGCGGGCAACTTCCGCGCGGTCTGTGATATACATATCCTTCTCCTGAAGGTGTT
This sequence comes from Bacillota bacterium, assembly GCA_009711825.1. Taxonomy (NCBI): domain Bacteria; kingdom Bacillati; phylum Bacillota; species Bacillota bacterium. The sequence goes on from VEMY01000010.1 coordinate 34,212, forward strand.
TAAACATTACAGCGCCGGAGAAAGTATATTTTTTTGTCATGCCTTCTTCGGTCTGCATTTGTTCGTTTACCCAGGCAATTGCTTCACCAATCGCCAGGTCTCTGGGCACTTCAACCAGGTCTTTACCCATTACCTGACGCACGGCATTATGCCCGGCAATTGTTCCGGTGATTATCGCCTCAGTATGACCAACCAACAGGCCGGCCTTTTCCCCGCCACAAAACAGGTTAGCTACCCCCTCAACCTGCATTGTATTTTTGCGAGGCGAAAGAGCCAAGTAACGCATCGAATTGCCAACGCCACCTGAGTACGGATCTTCAAAACGTGCGTCCTCAAACCCAGGAATTTTCCGCAGCACTTCCAAAGGATAAAATGGACTCATCAATTTAGCGTGGCCCGTATCCAAAAGGATGATATTCTCTGCAAACTCAGATAACGCATATTGTTGACAGGCCTTAATCCCCAGCGAGCCCTCTTTACGCAATTCGGGGGGGATTGGTATTATTGCCACACCGGTGGAGTCCAAGCGGTCTACGATATCGGGAGCTAGGGAATCTTTATGCAGCTTGCAGGAACCGCTCATGGCGCCAATGCTGCCGTCCCCTTTCTTGCCCATCTTTTCTTTGACTCCGGCCTTGGCCGAAATCGATACCCGGCTGCCAAAGGTTGGACAGCGGTAGACGCACATTACGCAGCCATTGCCGTATTTGGTGCAATTGGCCATGCCGCCGGCAGATCCCGTGGCTTCAATGTATATATCCGCTTCCATCTTACTGCCATCGTCTAATTGCACATGTTTAATTGTATCTCCGCTCATTTCCACATCTTTACCGCGGTTTACAAAATGCATCTTGACGCCGTACTCTTCCAAAAGACGACGGATCGCCGGCTCAATTTTTGAGACATCATAAAGCGACGCATGTTTGTGACCGGGGAATTCTATCTCCCGATGCCTAGATACCTGATCAGAGAGTTTGAACAAATCGCCGCCACCCATTGCAATTGACTCTTCGGTAGCAGTCCAACGACCGTTGTTGCGCATTATTCCGCCAACAAGGCCGGTTCCCAATAACATGTCGGTACGCTCAGCTAATTCAACTTCCGCGCCCAACTTAGCGGCAGCGATGGCAGCGGCTGTACCAGCCCAGCCACCACCGATTATGCCAACCTTAACCATCATCCAACCTCCTTAGATTATGCCCGCATGCCGGGCGACAATTTCCATCAACCTGACCATGCCCCTAACGGCATAGCGGGCCCGTTCTTCTATCAACTGGCCATCGTCATCGGTGGTGCCCAGCCCCGGGGAAATATAGATATTGGCGTCATAGGCGATTGTTGGAATAATCCCCATTTGCGCCATACCGGTTTGCAGCAGGTGGGATCCGCCATACATATCCTCAATTGAGAATATTGGCATACCAAGCCCTTCCTTCCAAGTCTTTTCGTAATTAATCTCGACAGCGGTGGAATTGTAAGTCTTGGAAATAATCAGACCCTTACCGATACGGGAATCAATTTGATCAAACTCCTCTTTAACGACTTTGTACAGGTCGTCAACAGGCTTGGTCAGAACTTCCGGACGCTCCTTGAGAGCCCGCAGTGCGGCAATTTGACCCAACAGTGCCTCTTTACCAGGATCCTGGGTCACATATGCTGCCTTACCGTAAGAGGCTGTGGTGCCCCACCGATCGCCATGCATACCAAGAGCGCGACGAATGGGAACCATATATTCTTCTTTGCCGATGATCAAGCCGCTGGTTGCTGATCCTGTTGCCTTATCCATGCTGTAAATGATTACATGGGAACCGGTTTTACGAATATCTGTGCCAACAAACGGCAACCCCCAGGCATTATCTGTGATATATGGCACATCAAACTCTTCCGCAATCTGAGCAAGGTACTTCTGCAACAGTGGTATTCCTTCCTCATCATGCTCGCCATAACCATAGCCGGGCGTTTCATAGCCAAGGGATGTAAAGCCGGTGAGACAATGCGCATGCCGTTCCGCGACCATGGCAATTTTCTCAGCGGAAGCTTCAGCATCAACTTCTGTCAATAGTGGCACCGGCCAGTATTTTATACCGTGAACATCATATCTAGCACCTTCCAGCGGCACGATAATTGTGTCGGTATTGTTCTGGCGCTTGCCATAAAAACCAAGTTCGCCCGGTGTTGACCCCCGATCAGCAAGAATGTCTTTAAACCGACCCGGGAACGGACGGCCATATGAACCCTGGTGATGCAAATGTTTTTCATACGGGGCGATATAGCGAGCGCGGTAGTTGTCACCTCGCCCCTGCATTGGCGGCGTGAACAGAGTATCAAATGAAACCCAAATTCCCGCCTCACACGTATTTACCGGGCAGGCATCGTATTCGTCACCATAAACGGACTTCACCAAGTCTCTGATGTCGTCAACGAGCTTGGCCAGGGGGATAACTTCGGTGACTCCTTCTTCGATAAAATTTCGGATATCGTTGCGCAAAGGCGCCGGGCATCCGGAGATGGCGCCAGTCAAGCCAAACTTGCCCCTTAATTCCGATGGAACACCGATTTCATCTGCCGCCTTGCGCGCCTCTTCATAAATTTTGGGGATGCTTTGCTGTAAATGTTTGTACATTTGAAACTTAAACTTATCCGCCATTAACTTGGTAGCCTCCTCAGGAATAATTTTTCAAAGCCTACAGGTAGTATGCGTAACTCGAATTGCCTAATATTCACCCTGCTGAAAAACAACATCTGCTCCCAGCTCTAGTCCCAGTTCTTCGCCACTGATTCGCTCTCCAGAGACAATAATATTCAAGTGATTGGGCATATGCGTCTCATCGAAGCCGGATAACATTCCCACCTCTTTACCTGCAACCTTCAGGCGATCGCCAGTCACCAGAATCCCCGGCGCCGTAATCGCAAAAAAACCAAGATAAGCAATTGGATCAACCTTGTCTCCAGGCTGCGCTTGCTGGTCGGTAATAATTAATTCATGAACTTCTCCAAGATTAACCGCCCTGGATTTTGGTTTAATTAACTGCAGCCCTCGTTGCGGATACTTTCCGCGCAGCACCACAACCAATTCGCCTTTCACATCTGTTTTCTCAGCATATGGATTCGCCTTAAACATTCCGCTTGCATAGGGATCCATGCCAACACCTCCATGTTTAACTTTCCCAACAAAAAAACCAGACATTCGTTAAAATGTCTGGCGACCTGAATAGTTCGGATGGCCGGGGGTAAGGAAATTATTAATACCATTATGCGAACATCAATTTACAAATGATTACGGCAGTTATAAATCCTGCTAAATCTGATAACAAGCCCACAGTCAGGGCATACCTGGCCCTGCGAATACCTACCGAGCCAAAATAAACTGTTAAAATGTAAAAAGTTGTGTCGGTGCTACCCTGCATGGTGGAGGCGATCAGGCCCTGAAGCGAGTCGGGGCCGAATCTCTGCATTAACTCCGCTGTCATTCCCAGAGCGCCGCTGCCAGAAATCGGCCGCATTATTGCCAAGGGCAGCACATCTGAGGGGATACCAACGGTTTCGGTTGCAGGCCTTATTATGCCCACCAGAAGGTCGAAGGCCCCTGATTCCCGGAATATTGCCAGAGCTACCAGCATCGCGACCAAAATCGGAATTAACTGCACAGCGATGGTGAACCCCTCTTTGCCACCTTCCACAAAAGTATCGAAGACATTTATTCTCCGCCAGGCGGCAAAGACCAAGACGATAAAAATAAACACCGGAATCGCCCATTGAGAGACCGCATTCAGGATCGCCATTACTGTTTCCTCCTGCTGATGGTACGGAAAATCTTATCAAAGGTAATTGCCACGAGCGTTGAACAGCCCGTAGCGATAATTGTCGTCACCACAATCCGTGTGGGTTCCACTGAGCCGGCGGCGGCCCGAAGCGCAATCACTGTCGTTGGAATTAAGGTTATGCTGGAGGTATTGAGCGCCAAAAAAGTGCACATTGCCGGCGACGCTGTATCTTTGTCCTGATTAAGCTCTTGGAGATGCTTCATCGCCTGAAGTCCCATTGGCGTAGCAGCGCTTCCCATTCCAAGAATATCCGCACTCATCGTCATTAAGATTGAGCTCATTGCGGGATGTTCAGGCGGAACATCGGGAAACAAAAAGCGGGCAAAGGGCTTCATAATCCGGACCATTATCCTTAGGAGTCCCGAGCGCTCAATCACCTTCATAATCCCCAGCCAAAATGTCATTACGGCAATCAAGCCGATGGCCAGACTGACAGCTTTGTCGGCGGTATCGAGAATTACAGGCGTGATATCGCCTATATTGCCACTGATGGCGGCAACCAGAATTCCCGACAAGATAAAAAACAGCCAAAAGCGGTTAATCATTTTGCCACCATCCCCGCAACCAATTGGCTATACGGGCAAATAAGCCACTTCTGGCGTCAACATCTGCCGCCACCTGTAAATCTGCGCTCAACTCCCATTGGTTATCGATCAAAATATGTGCAGTCCCCACAACCTCGCCGACTGTTAGCGGGGCTTCTAGTCTCGCCGGCAGGTCTGGAATTACTTCATAATTAATCATTTCATTGGCGTAAACTGGAAACGACACCTGCCGCGCCAGCTGCACCGGCACGCGGCGCTCAACGCCGCCCCTCACAGGCAGTACTGTCACAGTTTTGCCTGCGTCAATCACAGTCTTCATATCAACTTTGTCAAATCCATAATTAAAAAGTTTCATTACGTCGGAATAAAGCGCCTGGGTGTCCATTACCACCGCAATTAATTCCATACCATCCTCTGCGGCAGCAGCCACCAGACACGCCCCGGCGGCTTCAGTCCAGCCGGTCTTTAAACCCAACGCCCGAGGATCCCGCTCCAACAATTTGTTGCTGTTATACATTACCCGCGGCCGGCCAGTGGTCAGTTCGCGACTGACATAAGTTTCGGTGGCGCATATTTCCCGCAACACCGGATGTCTTAAGACCTCCCGGGCAAGAATCGCCAGATCATGGGCGCAGGAATAATGTTCCTCTGCGTCCAGTCCGTGGGGATTGGCGAAACTAGTGTCCTTCATTCCCAGTTCCCACGCTTTTCTGTTCATCAGCGCAGCGAACTGTCGCTCATCGCCCCCCACATGCCTGGCAATCGCCATAGCCGCATCATTTCCTGAACGCAGAATCAGTCCGTATAGTAGATCCTGCATTGTCAGCTGTTCACCTGGCTCAAGATAGATTGAGCATCCCTCGATGCCCGTACTTTCGGGTTCAATCGTCACAATTTCATCCAATTCACTAAGCTCAAGCGCAACTATGGCTGTCATCAATTTGGTGGTGCTGGCTATCAAACTTTGTTCTCGGGAGTTTTTTTCGTATAGAACCCGTCCACTGGAGGCTTCCAACAAGATAAAAGATTCAGAAACAATCGTATCAACACCGTCATCTGACTGCTCTGCCACTGCCACACCAGCGATTAATATTAATAGCAGGCTGATTAACAAGAGCTTGCCAATGGTTTTCAATCGTCCCACCCCCATCTGTATGTATATTCAAGGCGGGGAGTTGTTTATGAGGGCAACAAAAAAACCCCCTAGGAAGGGGGCATTGTCCGTTGCTGTAATTCGTTCCGCAGCTCTTCAATCTGCTTCTCTAATTTTTGCTGTTGAGCGCGCATCTGCTGCATGCCGCCCGAACTATCACCGCCATTGGCAACAGCGGACTGAACTTTTTCCATAACCTGGGGAACTAAATCAATCAGACGATCATAAAGCGCGCTATTGCTCACCGGCAAAAGACGCACTCCATTGCTTCCGACCACCAAAAACCCCACCGGCTGTACAGAAACGCCACCACCGCTGCCACCTCCAAATGGGAGATGGTGATTGTCACCAGCTTTATCAAACTCGCTGCCGCCGGCGGCGAACCCCAGACCCAACTTTGAAACAGGAATGATTACACTGCCCTCAGGTGTTTCTACGGCATCACCGATGACGGTGTTTACATCAACCATTTCCTTGATACTTTCCATGGCAGTCTTCATCAATCCCTGAATTGGATGTTCTGACATCAGCTTCACCCCTTCGTTTTGTCAATAGTTTAACCTTTACCACCATATAAATGCCAAATATCGCGGCAATTATAATATAGCCCACTGGAAAAACTAATATACAACTGACCACCGTTCGAAAGCGACTGGTGTTGAACATTGGCAGGACGCGGAGAACAGGGGTTTTTTTGAATTTGAGATATCTGCCAAGCATTCCAGATATCATACCTTTGGCTGACCAGACCACGCCAATTAGCTGCCCCAGTCGGGCGCTATCCCAGATGCCCAACTCTGTATGCCAGACAAAGCGCTCAATTTTTAAGAACACTCGGGAAAAACGTAAGTATTTGTCCAAAGGCGATTTAAGATACTTAAAGTTGGCCGACATAAATAAGATATCACGGAGCGATAGTTTAAATGGAAACTTAATATTCTTTTTGCGGGCGCCTGCCTCCGCCTTGACGGCAACACCGGATTTTTCAGTATGTATCACCGGCACCTGAAAACTGAAACTTCCCAGCCCCCACAGCCAGCTGATTCGCAGGGATAAAGAGTCTTCTGTCTTCCCCCGATGCCGGTAATCCAGCCAAACGTGCACCGGCGATACCAAAATCACTGGTATTATTATTGCCCACCAAACAACAAGGTACTGTTCCATCAGCTCTCACCACCGGTTTAGTATGCCCCGGTGTGAAACTAAAATGCAAAAAATGGCAGACTTTGCTGCCATCAAGACTTCTCGCTTTTTGGTTCTGGTAAATCAGCTAGATCAGTGATCCCAAAATGTCTGAGGAACTGATCGGTGGTGCCGTATAGAATCGGCCGGCCCGGTGTCTCCCTACGGCCAACCTCAGTGATTAAATCATAGGATAAAAGGGTATGCAGCGCCTTCTCAACCTTGACACCACGGATCTCTTCAATCTCCGGGCGTGTAATCGGCTGGCGGTAGGCGATAATTGCTAAAGTCTCCAAGGTCGGGGACGACAGGCGCGACGGTCGCTGCCGGTCTAACAAACGTTCGATGTAGACATTATACAACGGACGTGTTACCAGCTGCACCTCGTCCTCCAAGCGCCGTAGTTCTATCCCCCGCTGGTCCAGTTCAGCCTCAAGCTGCTCCAGCCACTGATTTAGCTGCAGCGGTGTCGCCTCAAATACTTCACAAAGTTTGTCTATACCTATGGGATCGCCACAACAAAAGAGCACAGCCTCCAAGGCGGCAACCATCTGTTTATCCATTTGCATCCCTCTTCATCTCCAAAAGTATCGGTCCGAATAGTTTCTGCTGGCTAACAACAATTTCACCCATTCGCACCAGCTCCAGCATCGCTAAAAAAGTAACGATCCTGTCTTTAACCGCCATACCCTTTGTAAGTTCCGCGTAATGAGCAGGTCCATGAGCCAGTTGCGCACGCAACGCCTCAATGCGTTCCGCCACTGGCATCCCCCGGGCGGGGAGTTCCCTTACTTCCTTCTTACCCTTTGTCAAGGCGCGGTTGTAGGCGGAAAACAGATTATCCAAAGAATGGGGTGCGAGCTGAGGGACTATAACCGCTACATCCGGCATCCCGGGTGGCCGGGCATGAACGCGGTAGCCACCACTAGCTTTTGCCTCCAGCACGACAGCCAGTTCTTTGAACCGCTTATACTCCATCAACCTGACAATTAATTCTTCCCGGGGGTCGTCCTGCTGCTGCAGAGCCAGCTGCTCCCGCTCAACTCGGGGCAGAAGCGACCGAGATTTTAACTCCAATAGCCAGGCGGCAGTGTATATAAAATCACTGGCCAAATCAGGATCAAACTGCTGCAAAACTTTTAGGCTTTCCATGTATTTCTGGGTAATATCAGAGAGAACGATGTCTTTAATGTCAAGCTTGTCCCGTTCCAGCAGATGAATAAGCAACTCAAACGGCCCCTCAAAAGCAGCCTGTTGAACTTGAAAGCCACTGGCTGCGGGTTGCAAATTGAATGCTTTCACAGCCCTCACCCCAAAAACGGTAGAACAAGATATTGGGAAAATGTGAAAACCAGGCTCATTAAAAAGTTAGCCGCTGGAATCAGGAAAAATGTGTGGGCCCGGGTGATCAGCACCAACATCAGAATTAAAAATCCATACTGTTCCAACTGGGCAAACTGGTACGCATACCGCGGGGGCAGCACACTGGCAAGTATCTTCGACCCGTCAAGGGGAGGAATTGGCAAAAGATTAAATAAACCCAAGAAAACATTATATATCAGGAAATAGTCAAAAAAGCGCCACAAGTGGAAACTGGCCGGCCCAAATAAGTTGAAAAGTGGATGGGCAAGGGTCCAGCCGACACCGGCCACAAAGGCAAAAAAGAAATTGGTCAGCGGTCCGGCCACGGCCACCAACAGCATTCCCCGCCGGCGGTCACCCCGGAAGTACATGGGGTTCACGGGCACCGGCTTTGCCCAGCCAAAACGAACCAAGATTAACATTATCAGCCCAAGTGGGTCGATATGGGTAATAGGGTTTAAAGTCAGGCGGCCGTTTGCCCGGGGCGTAGGGTCCCCCAGCATATCCGCTACCTTGCCATGGGCATATTCATGAAATGTAATTGTCAATAACAATGCCGGCGCCAGGTAAATCGCGTCGTTCAGCAGACTAGTCAAATTGTTGAACATTTTACTCCCCCTCTTGCCATGTCAATAGTTCCCGTGCCAAGGACAGTTGCTGCTCCCGGGAGTTAATCTCGCCATCCAGCAGAGCCCGCTTCAGTGCCTGCAGCACCCTGCCGATTACCGGTCCTGGTTTGAACCCAAGGTTTAGCAAGTCATGGCCGTTGATATCCAGCTCCACATCAGCCAGTTCTTCTAAGTAAAACACAACCCGGGAACGCAAGCGCTGTTGGTCGTGAAAAATCGCCATAAGCGCCAGCAATCCGACCACCGGCCAGCCCTGCAACAACTGATAAATCGTACTGTCCCTCAAATCTCTGACGCTGAGTTGACTACCGATGGTATCCGCCTGTTCCAAGACTAATAACACATCCTTGAGCTCAGCGGCCGTAAGTCCCATGCGTTCGCTGTGTTCTTTCCGCTTCTGGGTATCGACCTGCCGAAGCAAAAGCAGTGGATAAATCAGCCATGCTGGGTGAACTGGGTCGCCCAGTTGCTCATTCCAGTCAAGTACCTGTCCGGCAGCAAGAACTTGTTCAGATAAAGATTCCGACAACTCCAAATCGGGAAATATACCCTTGATAATCCCTAACTCATGAGCAGTCTCCAGCAAGGCAGGAACATTGGGTTCTTGAAATAACAGGCGCAATTCATGTCCGATACGGGCGGCAGGCGCCCGGGTCAGTATGCGGTCACGTATCGCGTTCTCCAATAACACGCCGGTTTGAGCTTCAATCGAAAAGCCATAGCGCCCGGCAAAACGCACAGCCCGCAAAATCCGGGTTGGATCCTCGACAAAACTGAGATTGTAAAGCACCCGAATCAACCCGGCCTCCAAATCCTCATAGCCGCCAAAGAAGTCCAAGAACTTTCCAAAGCTGCTGCTGTTAAGGCAAATCGCCATCGTGTTGATGGTAAAATCTCGACGGTACAAGTCATGTTTAATTGATGTCTGTTCAACTTCCGGCTGAGCGGCAGGGAATTGGTAAAATTCCATGCGAGCAGTAGCAAAATCAATTTGAAAGCCGTCGGGCAGTGTCAGGCACGCGGTGCCAAACTCCTCATGGACATGGAGTTTGCCCCCTAAAAGCGGCGGTAGCAGACTGGCGAATTTGATTGCGTTATCCTCAACAACAAGGTCCAAATCGTAATTGGGCAGACCGAGGATTAAATCCCGGACAAAGCCGCCGATGGCATATACTTTAAATCCCTCTTTATCTGCCTTTTGGCCCAGGAGTAACAACAGCCCCTGTAGCCGTTTGGGCAGGCGATTATTAATTAGCTGGGTAACATTATTTACCTTGTCGGCAATCCGGAAATCGACCTCGCTGTAGAGAGCGCGATGCCAGCGGGGCGCAGATTCGCCGTGAATCTGGCGCAAAATATCCGTGCGGGTAATGATACCCACCAGCTGATTTTTTTCCAGCACCGGCAGGCGCCCAATATCATTGTGGATTATCAAATGGGTTACAGATTCCAAAGGCGTATCCGGTTTGACGGTAACCACATTGCGCGACATATAGCCCTTGACCGGAGCATGGCCAAGGCCGTGACGCATCGCTTTATCGACATCCCGGCGTGAGATGACCCCGACCAATTGTTTAAAATCGTTGATCACCGGCATGCCTGTATGTCCGTATCGCAGAAGCAGCCGGTTGGCATCAGCAATCGGTTTATTTTCATCGATGGTTTTTACAGGCGCCGACATCACATCGCTGGCAATTTTACCGATTTCAAGTTTTTCCCGGAGAATAGAGAGTACGCGCTCCCGGATATCGCCCGGAGACTGTCCCTGAATCGTAAGCGCCACCGCACCGGGATGCCCGGCTACATTCATCGGCGCCAATAGCTCCAGCAAATTCAGACCGGGATTCAGGCTCCGGCCAACTAAATGCACCCGGTCCTCCATTTGGACAATGCTAATCGCCAAGTCACAAGCTTCCAGTTCGCTGAGGCGCTGGGTGAGCCGTCCCAAACCACCGACATATTCGGGGACATTGGCCACGGTGACCAAAACACTGCGATTATTAATCGCTTCAATGCTGCTGGCTGCAAGCATTTCTTCAAATAACTCTCGTTCTCCCTCGCTAAGGGGCCTGTTGACATACTTATCAACTTCATTGAGGTTAGCGCCCTGGGCCAGCAACCAGGCAGCGGCCTGCAGATCTCTTACAGTGGTGGTGTCCAGGATCAGACAGTTGGTATCCTCGTAGATTCCCAACATAAACAATGTGGCATCCAGCTGGCTGAGGGCAACCCCCTGCTCCCGCAACTTCTCCACCAGAATCGTCGTTGCGGCTCCCAATGGTTCTCGAACGCCGGTTTGACCGGGGCTGAGCGGGCCGGGATGGTGATCATATACGACAATTTTCTCTGCCCGTTCACAGAGTCCAGCCGCAGCGCCAAGGCGAACACAGTCAGCGGTGTCCACCATATATAAAACCGAACAAGCATCCAGATTTAATTGCGAAGGACGATAAAACTGATATGAGTCACGATGCAGGGCCACAAATTCACGGACATTGGTGCGCATTGACCCAGGGAGGACCATCTTTGCGTCCCTATGTAAGCGCGTACAGGCAACCATGGCCGCCAGAGCGTCAAAATCAGTTCCTGCATGGGTGCTAACAATCTCCACGGCCCCTCACCTCCCAAATGCGGTCTACCGGATATTATACCATAATCAGGGCAACAAAAAAGGTAGAATAATAGAATATAGGCGGAGCTGCTGGAATTAGCTCCGCCCCCAGACATCAACCGGTGCGGGCACTGGTCTCACTGGACCATTTGCCGCATTTGTCACCCCAACGCGCCACCACTTCCTGATCGCATGTCAATTCAACAACCTCGCAGTTATTTGGGCAGTCAGCGCACTCAAAACTGCGACTGGCATACTCCAGCTCGCTGATGCCAAATCCGAGAAACCGGCTGGGCTTATCCGCCACATGGGCCCGGGCCAGCAAGGCGCTGCCTACAGCGCCCATTACACCATGATGCTGGGGTACCATCACTTCCACACCAAGTGCATCTTCAAATGCTTTTTTTATCCCCTTGTTAGCAGCGACGCCGCCCTGAAACACAACCGGTGCCTTAAGGATTTTACCCTTGCCCAGATTGTTCAGGTAATTTCTCACCAGCGCTGCGCAGAGCCCGGCGACAATATCGGCAATATCGTTTCCCATCTGTTGTTTATGAATCATATCCGATTCTGCAAACACAGAACAGCGGCCGGCTATACGTACCGGATTTTGAGACTGCTCGGCCAAGTCGCCAAATTCTTCAATTGGTATCCCCAACCGTGCAGCTTGCTGGTCAAGAAATGAACCGGTGCCGGCGGCACAGACAGAGTTCATCGCGAAATCCGTTACAACGCCATGCTGCAAGATAATTAACTTTGAGTCCTGACCACCGATTTCCAATACGGTATTGACCCCGGGGCAGATATGTCCAGCTGCCACCGCGTGGGCTGTAATCTCGTTTTTAACAAGGTCGGCGCCCAGCATCACTGCCGCCAGCGAGCGACCGCTGCCAGTGCTTCCAACCCCGGCAATCTTCGCTTCACCAAACTCCGTCGCCACTTCTTTTAGGGCGGCTTTAATAGTGCGAATCGGCGCCCCCTGTGTGCGCTTATACAGTGTGTAGACCACTTCTCCAGTTTGGTCAACCAGCGCAACATTGGTGCTGACAGACCCGACATCAAATCCCATGTAGAGCTTGCTCATCAGTCAACTCCCCTTGTCCGTTCTTGCGTTGCATTACATCAACAAAAGCTTCAAGGCGTGTATTAAAGCCCGCCTCGGCGGAGTGCTCATCCAATGAAAAACAAATCAGGGGCATATTTTTTTCGGCGGCGTAGGTTCGCATTATTCCCCTGGCGACAATTTCCGGAGTGCATGTAAAGGGATAGACATGAACAACTCCGTCCAGGCCGTCCCGTACTGCCTGAATAGTTTCTCCTACAGAATGTTGACCGTGGCCACCGACAAAACAGTTTAAATATGGACGTGCCGCCTGCTCTGCGCTCTCTTTGCGCCTTAGACGCAAAAAGTCCAGCAAAATATTTACCTTCAACCAGCTTGAAATATAAACATGGCGAATTACTTCAACGCCCAGATTCCCCAATTTCTCTTCAATTGCCAAATTTGCTGCCGGTTCGGCCAGCAGATATACTTCCCCCACCAGGGCCACTTTCAAGGGCTCTACCCTGGTCTGGGGCAAAGCTTTTATGTTTTCCTGGAAGCGGTTCGCCACAGTTTTTAATGTTCGGTGGCTGTCGGCAGCATCGATTGCCGTCAGGGCGCGATTGTAGAGATTTGCCAGAACCGCTTTGTTCTCTACCCGGGGCCGGATTTTCAAGCTCAATTGATGCAAATCATCACAGGCCCGAAGTTTTGCCAGGGCAAAGCTGGCTGCCTGGGCCAGTTGCATCCAACTATTTTTTTGTTTTAAACGGCCAGCGGCAGCCACCACCTGTCGGAAATGTCCCAAAGGTGGTTCTATCACAATCATTTCAAATTCATAACCCAGGGAGCGGAGGATGTCTTGTTGGACCTGGGCGTAATAACCAAACCGACAGGGGCCAATCCCGCCCCCCATAATCAATGTATCGGCGCCTGCCTCCAAGGCCTCGATAAAGTTGCCTAGACCTAGTTTCAATGGGTAGCATGCAAATTCCGGCCCATGCAATGTTCCCAGGCTTATCGTCTTCTGGCTGATGGGCGGAGGCACAATCACTGTGTGCCCCAACTCAGCAAATAATGTCCGCAATGGAATTGAGCAATAACCGAGATGGGGAAAGGTAATCTTCAATTGGCATCCCTCCAGTGCAGCATGTCAGTAAATGCCTCAAGCCGGGTAATCAAGCCGGTGCCTGACGAGTGTTCATCGAGAACAATTGACATCAAAGGGATGCCGGCCTGGGAAAATCGCCGTTCGATAATCTCAGTAATCAGTGAATCTGGTCCGCATCCAAATGAAGCGACAATAATCACCCCATCCACTGCACGGCGCCGGAGGCAATAGAAAGCGGCGCCGACAATATCCCGGCCATAGCTCCAGAATAGGTCTTTGGACAGATCCCGGGCGCCTTCTTCAATGGCTGCCCGGGAGAAATTTTCCACTGTCAGCGTCTCAACTCCCATGGTTTGCAGGTTCTTCAAAAGGTCGTAATTTATATAACCATCAAAAATATTATAGGCATGGCCCAGCACTGCCACCCGCTTGCTTGTGCCTTGGGGCTGGGCAAAGGCCGCTGCCAACTGCTGTTGATGGGCAAGCTGTTCCGACTCCGCAGCCCGAAAACTGCGCCACAAGGCCAGCGGGTGCCTGAGCCATGGCCCGGCTGACTTCAAGCCCTCCCGAAACATACGCAGCTTGCCCCAGCTGAGATTGACGGTGGGACTTAACACCTGAATATCTTTACCAAGGCTGGAACGCACCATGTCTGGCAATCCGAGGAATTTAGGGCAGATGTAACGGCTCCTTTCCAAACTAATCATTCGTGGCATAAATAATCCATCCACATTTTGTTCAGCGAGGGTCATAACATGGCCCATGAGCACCTTCACCGGCAGACAGACTTCATCTTCGCACAGGGTCAGACCCTGTTCCAGTTTTTGTTTGTTAGTTTCCGAACTGATAACAATTTCTGCCTTGGTCGCTTCCAGCAATCTGCTCAGCGCCGGATAAAAATTGTAATACAGTAACGCCCGGGGAATGCCGATGCGCATAAAAGCTCACCTCCGATTGTCAATCCTATCCTGATCTTGGGGTTTGATCACGCTCGGTCGGGATTTGCTGACCGGGACCGGCTTTCTGAGAATAATTGCCTTCAATGCTTGACCGTTAAAGGGGAGCAGCGGCCAGAGGTAGGGAACGCCAAAAGATTTTGTGGCGGCCGTCCAGATGAACAATAACACTATGCCGGCAACTACTCCGGCGACTTGAAACACAGCCGCCAGACCCAATAACAAAAGCCGGAAAATCCTGATGGTGTTGCCCAATTCCATGCTGGGAGTAGCAAAGGTGCCGATCGCTGCGGCGGCCAGGTACAAAATAACCTCCGGCACCAACAGGCCGACACTGATGGCTATATCGCCAATCAAAAACGCAGCGATAATCCCCAAGGCAGTAGCTAACGGCGATGGTGTGTGTATCGTTGCCATGCGAATCATATCCAGCCCTATTTCAGCGATGAAAAACTGCAAGTAAAGCGGTATCGGCCCCACATCTTCGGCTCCGATGAACGCTAGGGGCGCCGGCAGCAGTTCCGATTGGTAGGCAAAGGCCAGCCAAAGCGGTGTCGCTATCAAGGACAAGAGGATGGCAAAGGAACGAACCCAACGAATATATGTCCCATAAAGCGGTATCTGCCGGTATTCTTCGGCATGCTGCAGGTGATGAAACGCCGTTGTCGGCGCAATCATAACACTGGGTGATGCGTCGACTACAATTACCGCATGGCCTTCCAACACGTGCACCGCCGCGACATCAGGACGCTCAGTATACCGGACCCGGGGGAAGGGACTGTAGCCGGTACGGGAGATAAATTCCTCCAAGGATTTCTCGGCCATTGGCAGACCGTCAACATCGATTTTTTCAATTCGCTCCCGAATTGTATCCACCAAATCCGGATTGGCCACATCCTGTAAATAGACCAGCGCCACATCAGTGGCAGAACGACGTCCCACCTCCAAATGTTCCACCCGCAAGCGGGGATCACGAATGCGTCGCCGAATCAAGGCGGTGTTGAAAACCATCGTTTCGACAAACCCGTCCCGGGACCCGCGGGTTACCCGCTCAACATCCGGTTCTTCCGGCGAACGGGCAGGGTACTCACGGGCGTCGATTTCGATCGCCCGGTCTTCGCCGTCGATAAATAAGACAAGCGCTCCCGAGAGAATTTTGGTGATTGCCTCATCGATAGCCTCCAATTCATCCACTTCGATATAAGGGATATGGCTGTTAATCAGCTTGTCAATCGGTTTTACGGCAACTTGTTCCCTGAGCACCCGGAACAGGTTGTTCATAATGAACAAGGACATATCGTCTTTCGCAAACCCGTCAACAAAAAACAGGGCAGCTTTTTTCCCGCCAATCAAAAACTCTCGGACAATAACGTCAAAGCTGACCCCGATGCCCAGTTCCGATTTTAGGTGCGATACATTGGTTTCCAAATCCTTCGCAATCGGACGTTTATCCCCCATGGCTCAACCACCCTAAACAAAGTATGAAACTATGTTGAACAGCGCTGAAAATAGCGCATACTTCACAACTGTGACACGAAGCGGGTTTTCCAGCTCGCTCCAGGGGAGAAGCTGGGCAAACAAATTTTTATCCCCAAAGGGACGGGAAGTCTGAAAACGCACAAAGCTGTAACAGGCGACAGGACCGGCAAAAATCAGCAGTATCGCCTTGACCAGCTGCCCATCAAGTTCCAACTGATTAAACATTCCCCCCATGGTATAAGCAATAACCGGGGCTTGCCCAAACACCAAAAGCAACAATGTCGCTCCTTTGGCAATTGCCATCGCCAACAGCGACCAGCGCCAATTTGCCGGCCCCAGCAGAAACACGGTCAGGAGAATGCCCAGAACGTCCAGTCTGACCATATTCAGCCCTTGGGATTAAAGACCAAGGCAAACAGAAATGCGAAAATTATCGAAGCGGTTATGCCGGAACTGGTCAGCTCAAATATTCCAGTTAAAACTCCTATCGGTCCCGTACGGGCCGCTTCCGCCATCGCACCTTTAACAAGCGAGTTGCCAAAGCTTGAGATGGGGATCGTCGCCCCTGCGCCAGCAAACTCAATCAACGGTTGGTAGAGACCCAAGCCGCCAAGTATCGCCCCGACGACAACGAATAGGACGAGCACATGCGCCGGTGTCAGCTTAGTGAGGTCAAACAATAGCTGACCAATCATACAAATAGCGCCGCCGACCAAAAACGCTGTCAGATATGTGCCCATTTAATTTCCTCCTCCAGCAAAGTTTATCGAAACCGCATGCGCCACTGTTGGAATGTTTTCTTGCTGTTGATAAGTTGTCGGACTATGCAGGGCGCCAGTGGCCACCACCAAAATCCGCTTGTAATTCTGATTAAACAACAATCCCAGCGTGACCAGCGCCGAACATGCGCAACCACTACCGCCTGCATTCATCTGCTGTTCTTTGCTATAAATGAGTTCGCCGCAATCCCGGTAATTCTGGCTTAAATCCACCCCTTGACGCTGGGCAATCTCCAATACCATCTCCCGGCCTACCTTCCCCAGATCGCCGGTGACAATCAAGTCGTAATCACCGGGCTGACGACCGGTTTCCTCCAGATGCTTAAAAATGGTATCGGCGGCCGCCGGCGCCATTGCTCCGCCCATGTTGAACGGATCCTTAACGCCTAGGTCTTGGACCTTGCCGATGGTAGCCATCTCCAAGGTGTTGCCGGCGCCGGTGGCGGAGACAACACAGGCGGCAGCGCCGGTAACTGTATGCTGAGACCAGGGTGGCAGTTGGGCGCCGTACTCCGTC
Source organism: Bacillota bacterium (assembly GCA_009711825.1). NCBI lineage: Bacteria > Bacillati > Bacillota > Bacillota bacterium. The sequence goes on from VEMY01000010.1 coordinate 51,402, forward strand.
GGGTAGCGATACTGCCGTTCAGCACTGCAGTTATGACTGGAAGTTGCAGTAACCACATTCTGGGCGCCACCTGAATCCACGAACAGGCCCCCCAAAAGCAAACCCTGGGCAAAGCTCGAACAGGCGCCGTAAATACCCATAAACGGCGCGCCCAGGCGCAGGGCGCTGAAATTAGCAGTGATGATCTGGTTCAATAGATCCCCGGCTATAAATAAATCTATCTGCTCATTGGTCAGGGCCGCTTTTTCCACCGCCAGTTCCACTGCGGTACCCATCAGCTTTCGCTCTGCCTTCTCAAAACTTTTCTCCCCCAAAATCATGTCGGGGAAAACCTTGTCAAAGTACGAACCAACCGGTCCCTGCCCCTCCTTCGGCCCGGCTACTGTGCCATATCCAGTGATTGTCGGCTTGCCAGTAAACATCAACGTTTGTTTGCCTAGTTTGGATACCATTAAACCGTCTCCCTAAATTAACGCTGAAATCAAGCCGATGATAAACGCAGCAACAACACCGAAGACAATCACCGAACCTGCCAGGATAAACATCTTACTGCCGACACCCAGGACATACCCCTCCCGTTTAAACTCCAGGGCCGCGCTGACCATGGAGTTGGCAAAGCCGGTGACCGGCACCGCAGTCCCTGCGCCTGCAAAGCGAGCTATCCTGTCAAACACGCCAAGCGCGGTCAATAGGCCGCCGAGAAAAATCATCGTTGTAATTGTCGGGTCGCCCGCCCGGTCCGGGGAAAAGTTAAAGTAATTAATATAAATATTCTGTATGAACTGTCCCAAAACACAGATCCCCCCGCCAACGACAAAGGATAGCGCTAAATTTCGGGGCAAATTCGGTTTCGGCATCTTCTGATTCAATACATTCTGATAGGAGTTTTGGTCAGATAATAACTTGTTCATCGGCTCACCTCAAAAAATAGTTTTCACCCGCGCAAACAAAATATTCACCCCCCCACAAAGGGGGGGAATGATTAATTCTTGACCTCAAAAGCAGCCTTAACATTAGCCTTATAACTGAGAATCCGGCCATTTTCCACTTTGGCAGTCAGGTTTACCAACTCAACTCCGCTAATCCCGTCAATCGTGGCTGATGCCTTGTGCACTGCATCATCCACAGCATCCTGCCAACTACTGCCAGACTCCCCCACCAGCTCAATAACCTTAAACACTGTCAATAGCGATTCCCTCCTTTTTTTGGTCAGGTTTAGTATTTCCCCAACCAAAAATAAAAAACACCCTGGAATCATCCCCAGGATGCTTTGATTTTAGATAAAACCTGGCGTTCAATACGGGAAACATGTCCTTGCGATATACCTAGTTTTTGGGCAACCTGTGCCTGGGATAATTCGGAGAAATAACGCAGAGTGATAACCTGCCGTTCCCGCGTCTCCAACCTGCTAATTGCGTCCTTGAGGGCAATCCGGAAGTCATCCATGGAAACTGTGGCTGTAACCGCATCCAAAGAGGCAGGAGATTCGACAGCGGTTTCGGCGGCTGCCACCTCCTCAGTGCTCAAACGCAGTTCCCGTGCAACTTCGGCAACGGTGGGTTCACGTCCCAAATCTTGCTCCAATTGTCGGCGGCACTTTTTCACCTGTCCGGAAATTCGCAGCAAATCCCGGCTAACCTTAACCGGATTATTCGCCCGCAAATACATTTTGATTTCGCCAATGATTTTCGGCACCGCATATGTTGAAAACATTAAATTCCGGTCTAAATCAAAATCGTCGATTGCCTTCAAAAGCCCGATTGCGCCAACCTGAAACAGGTCTTCCTGTAACTCAGCACCGGCAAATCTAGGCAGTATGTTTTTCACCAACAATAAGTTATGGCGCAGCACCTGCTCCCGCGCGACTGAATCGCCTGCCTGGGCCCGGGACAAGAGCTGGCGCAGCTCGTTCTGCTCCAAGTGCGGCAGCAGCTCGCCATCAAGTTTTCTCATGTCCTCCTGACCCCTTAAGAGAAAACTTCTTGGTCATGGTCACAGCCGTCCCTTTACCAGGGGCGGAATCAACTTCCACCCGATCCATGAAGTTTTCAATAATCGTAAAGCCCATTCCGGAACGCTCCAAATCGGGACGCGTGGTGAATAACGGCTCCCGGGCCTGCTCCAAGTCGGCAATCCCAACTCCTTCGTCCTTAACCATCACCGTCAGCGAACCGTCATTACCCAGACTGCCGGTCAGCGTTATCTCGCCCTGACCTTCATTGTAGCCGTGGATAATGGCGTTGGTAACCGCTTCCGAAACCGCGGTCTTTACATCGGTCAGTTCTTCCAGGGTAGGATCAAGTTGGGCCGCAAAAGAGGCGACAACGACTCTAGCAAAAGACTCATTGCTTGAGTTGGCCGGAAAATTCAAGGTAAAGTAATTTTTAACGCTCATAATCTCACCCCCCCAGGGAATCCAAACAAGTATCCAAATCGGGATGAACTGGTATCAATTTGGGCAAGCCAGACAATTTATAGACCTTTTCCACTGCTGGCTGCAGACCAAAAGCTACCATGCGCCCCTGCCAACGGGCCAATTGTTTATAACGCCCCAGCACCACACCCAAACCGGAACTGTCCATAAAACTTAAATGACGCAAATCCAAAACTATATCACGGGCAATTCCCTTTGCCAACTCGGTTTCCATGGCCGACTTCAGTTCAGCGGCTGTATGGTGATCAAGTTCACCGGCCGGAGCAACTACCAAAACCGAATTATAGTACTTGGTTTTCACTTTCATGACAATCACCCCTCCCCAGGTTTGATTCGCCAGAAAGCCGGAAATTCCTGCAACCAATGCGCAATCAGCGAATAGTTTCCAACAGGCTGCGCATGATTTTGCCAATCATCTGAAACCAGTTTGCTTTCGCCACCGCTTCCGCGGCAATCAAATCTACTGTTTCGACAACTTCATCGTTTAAGAGGACCTCTACTGTGCCCACCACTTCACCTTGTGACACCGGAGCTTGAACATGACCCGGCAGATTCAACTTAACTTCCGGCTCACCGTCAGCAGTCTTGTCAATCAGCATGGTGACATCATTCGCCGTTATCAGGTCCAGCACTTCTTGACGTCCTTTGTCCACCGGAACAGTGCCAAGGACTTCACCCCGTTGATGCAGCACTTCCGAACGCCAATGGCCAAAGCCGTAATTCAGCAGGTTAATTGCGTCCTGGGTGCGCAATGTGTAAGTGGGGGCATCCATGACCACAGCAATCATGCGCGTACTGTCACGGAGTGCGGTCGCTGCCAAACAATATCCTGCTTCTTCTGTCCAACCGGTCTTTAATCCATCGCCACCTGGATAGGTCCGCAGAAAGCTGAGATTCTTATTTGCAATATATACCCTGCCCATGAACTGGGTGTCCCAGGGAATTGTTGTCCACTGGGTAATCTGTGGATGCTTAAGCAGCTCGCGGGCCATGAGCGCCACGTCATAGGCGGTGGTCATGCTCCCCTCGCCGCCGTTCTCCGGCAAACCGGTGGGGTTGACAAAATGGGTGTTTTCCATTCCCAACTCCCGGGCCCGCCGATTCATCATCTCCACGAAGCCTTCCACAGATCCCCCCAGATGTTCAGCCACAACCACCGCTGCATCATTTGCCGACTCAACAGCCATGCCGATCATAGCTTCTTCAACTGTGATTTCATCATCAGTTTCCAAAAAAATCTGGGTACCGCCCATGCCTTTGGCCCGGGAACTGGTGATCATCACTTCATCTAGCGAAATCTCTTGCCGCTCCAATGCCTCCATTACCAAAAGCATGGTCATAATTTTAGTGATGCTGGCAGGTGCGAGCTGAAGGTGCGGATCCTTTTCAAACAGTACCTGTCCGGTAGCGGCGTCCAGCAATACAGCGCTGCTCGATGCCAGCTCTCCTTCATAATCCGGAACTTCCGCCTGAACAGGCAGAGCGTTAAAGAGCAAAAACGCAGTTAACGTTGCTACAATCAGTCTTCGCATGCATATTCCTCCTATATTGTGCTGTTCTAATGTTTCCCAGCATAAGGAATAAACATTCAAATTCCGGCGGTCTTCCTGAAAAACATAAAAAAGGTCCGAAAACGGACCTTAAAATCGTTTTTCGCCGTCTATGCTTACCTCACCGCAAATCAACGGCAGTGGCGTTATTCGTTCAGGACCAATGGTGTAACAGTCCTGCACTTGGGTTTGGGCTTCAGCGAGAGTACGTTCATCACGACCATGAAGCACCGCCAAGACCTGCCCTAGTTCGACCTGTTGTCCCGGCTTAGCCAAGACTTCAATACCAACAGCTAAGTCAATTGGTTCGTCCTTGCGGACACGGCCAGCCCCCAAACCAAGGGCTGCGGCGCCAATCCCCCTGGTGTCAAGCTCACTGACCCAGCCCTTTTGCCTGGCTCTGACCTCCCGCTTCAACGGCGCCCGGGGAAGGTTCTGCGGGTTGTCTATCAATCCCGCGTCGCCACCCTGAACGCTAATCAGCTCCCGGAATTTTGCCAGCGCTGCGCCTGATGCCAACAATTCCTGAAGCCAAAATCTCGCTTCAGCCGCCTCGGTCCCGGCGCCGGCCGCCACCAGCATCCTGCTTCCAAGTTCCAGGCAAAGTTCCTTCAGATCTTCTGGACCAGCCCCGGAGAGGACTGCGATTGCCTCTTTTACTTCCAGGGCGTTACCCACTGCCTGACCCAGGGGCCGATCCATAGCAGTAATCAGGGCAATTGTTCGCCGTCCCAGCTTTTCACCGATTTCAACCATCATGCCCGCCAGCGCAAATGCATCGTCAAGGGATTGCATAAAGGCGCCATTGCCCACTTTCACGTCCAAAACCAACGCATCGGCGCCGGCGGCAAGTTTCTTACTCATAACAGAACTGGCGATCAGGGGCAGACTGTCAACCGTTGCAGTTACATCCCGTAAGCCATAGAGCTTTCCATCCGCCGGCGCCAGTCTGGCGGATTGACCGACAACGGCCAGCTTGTATCTATTGACATTATCGATAAATTGCTTTGGTTCCAACTCCACCTGAAATCCGGGAAATGATTCCAGTTTATCCAGGGTGCCGCCGGTATGGCCGAGACCGCGCCCGGACATTTTGGCAAACGGCACACCCGCCGCCGCCACCAACGGGGCGAGCACCAAAGTGGTTGTATCACCAACGCCGCCAGTGCTGTGCTTATCTACCTTAATCCCGTCAATTGCCGAGAGATCTACCGTATCCCCCGAAGCCACCATCGCCTGGGTCAGCCAGGCCACCTCCCGGGCAGACATTCCCCGAAACCAAACAGCCATTGCCCAGGCAGCCATTTGATAGTCAGCAACGGCGCCAGAAACATACCCAGAAATGAGAAATTGAATCTCCTGTTCTGTCAATTCGCCGCCCATTCGTTTTTTCAGTATCAAGTCATAGGCGCGCATCAGGATTCAGCTCGCTTTAGCCAGCCCCTCACCAGATTGATAAACTTCGGCCTGGTTTGGTTGGCGATTTTCACAACCTGCTGGTGGGTCAGGGGCTCCAACTGATCAGGGAGCGCCATGTCTGTGATACAGGAAATCCCCAACACCCGCATCCCCAGATAGTTGGCGACAATTACTTCCGGAATTGTCGACATGCCCACGGTATCCGACCCCAAAGCGATTAGCATTTTAAGTTCTGCCGGCGTACTGTAGGAGGGACCACTGATTGCCAGGTAGACACCTTCCTGCAGCGATATTCCCTGGTCAGCAGCCACAGAGCGGGCCAGCTCCCGGTACTCCGGGTCATAGGCCTGAGACATATCCGGGAACCGTGGACCAAGTTCCTCATAATTCGGCCCAATTAACGGATTGGGTAAAATATTTATATGATCGGAGATTAGCATCAAGTCGCCGGCAGAAAATTTGGGATTCAGCCCTCCGCAGGCATTGGTAACCACCAGCGCTTTGCACCCCAGGGCATTAAGCACATATACTGGGAAGGTTACATCCTGCATACTGTACCCCTCGTAGTAGTGGAAACGACCCTGCATTGCTGCCACGGACTTTCCAGCCAGTTTTCCCAAGACCAACCGCCCCGCATGTCCAGGAACCGTTGAAGCTGGGAAATGAGGGATTTCACTGTACTCAATGATCACCGGTTGCTCAATCTCTTCGGCCAACGTACCCAAACCGGACCCCAGGATCAGAGCAAAATCCGGGCGAAAATCGATTTGTGCGCGAATAAACTCAGCTGAATCGTGAATTCGTTCCAATAGATTCATAGCTACCACTCCTCAGATTTAATCAGTTCCATAACCAAATTCTGAAACTGGTCCCGCACCCGCACGGTAACCTCAATTACTTCATCATGGGCCAGCTTTTCTGCCCCCAGGCCTGCGGCCATGTTGGTTATACAAGAAATGCCCAGCACCTGCATGCCGCAATGCACCGCAGCGATTACCTCAGGAACCGTCGACATTCCCACCGCGTCTGCGCCCAAGCGAGCAAAGGTTTTTATTTCCGCAGGCGTTTCGTAACTAGGCCCCGAGACTGCCAGGTACACTCCTTGTTGCAAGGGTATTCCCAGCCGGGAAGCAACATCATTTGCCTGGCTACGCATTTTTTGGTCATAGGCGTGGGATAAGTCAGGGAAACGCGGACCTAAACTATCATCGTTTAGTCCCAGAAGGGGATTGCCTCCGGTATAATTTATGTGATCGCGAATCAGCATCAAATCGCCTACAGAAAAACCGGGATTCAGTCCCCCGGCAGCATTGGTAACAATCAGCTTTGAAGCGCCCAGAGCATGCATTGTCCTGACCGCAAAGGCAATTTGCTGTTGGGAGTGTCCTTCATAATAGTGAAAACGCCCTTGCATAGCCACCACCGGTAACGATTCTATGTAGCCGAAGACCAAACGTCCGGCGTGACCGGCCACTGTCGAGGGCGCAAAACCCGGGATTTGCTCATAGGGCGCGTGAGCCGCGCCGGTCAGCTGGTCAGCGAGACCGCCAAGACCGGAGCCAAGGATTATGGCCAGGGCCGGGCGACCAAAACCCTGTTCCTGCAAATACTTCACAGTCGCTTGTACTTGCGTTGTCATTCTCTAACCTCCCTGAGAATTTGTCCAGCAAAGCTATTCCCATCCCCTTGATATTCTACGGCCAGCAAATCTGCGACTGTGGCGGCAACATCGGCAAAACTTGGCCTGGTTCCCAAATCGATGCCGGATTTCAGCGTGGCGCCATAGACCAAAAGTGGCACATATTCACGGGTATGATCAGAGCCGGGGAAAGTTGGGTCACAACCGTGGTCGGCAGTAATAATCAAAATATCGTCAGCTGTGAGCAAGGGAATAATTTCCCCAAGCCCCCGGTCAGCTTCGATAAGCGCCCGGGCATAGCCCTGAACATCATTGCGGTGGCCAAAGGCAGAATCAAAATCCACCAGATTGGCAAATATAAAGTCCCCGTCGCCGCGGGCGACCAACTTTTCGATGGTCTCCAGGCCATGGGCGTTGTCCCGGGTTTTAAAGTTCTCCGTTATCCCCTGACCGGCAAAAATATCTTTGATTTTACCAACGCCCAGAACTTCACGACCCGAGGCGACTAATTGCTCGAGAACAGTGGGGCGGGGCGGTCTCAAAGAAAAGTCTCTTCGGTTGGCAGTACGGCTAAAACTACCCGGCTGTCCTACAAACGGCCGGGCGATGATGCGTGCGACATTATACTCTCCGGTACATAATTCCCGGGCGACGGCACACATCCCATACAAATCGGCAAGGGGGATCACATCTTCATGGGCGGCAATTTGAAACACACTATCGGCTGAGGTATAAACTATTGGATAACCGGTTTCGAAATGCTTCTCTCCCAGTTCATTTATTATCTCGGTCCCTGAGGCAGCAAAATTGCCAAGAACTTTCCGCCCAATCCGACGTGTAAACTCCGCGATCAACGGTTCAGGGAACCCGTGGGGATATGTATGAAAAGGTGTATCAATGATTACACCGGCCATTTCCCAGTGGCCGGTTATTGTATCCTTGCCGGGGGCAGCTTCTGCCATGCGACCGAAATTGGCCTGTGGCCGTTCCACCGGGGGAACGCCGGAAATTTCCGTGATATTCCCCAGGCCCAATTTAGCGAGATGTGGCAGCTCCAAATCCACCTGTTCTGCAATATTCCCCAGTGTATTGCTGCCCTCATCGCCATACAGATGCGCATCAGGCAAAGCGCCAATGCCGACACTATCTAAAACCACCAGAAATATCCGCACTTTGTTATCCTCCTTAGCGTGCCCGGGGATGAAACCGGCGATAGACTTCCCGCAAGTGATTGCCTGTAACTTGCGTGTAAATCTGGGTAGTGGAAATATCCGCATGTCCCAGCATTTCCTGGACAGAACGCAGATCGGCGCCATTCTCCAATAGATGGGTGGCAAAAGAATGTCGCAACGTATGTGGTGTTATCTCCCCGCGGATGCCGGCCGCAGTTACATACTTTTTCAGCAGCTTCCAGAACCCCTGCCGGGTTAGGCGACGCCCGTGGATGTTAACAAAGACTGCCTCCTCCTGGGCAGAACGCACCATATGTCCCCGTCCTGAAGTCAGCCATTTATCCAGGCACTCCACCGCCGTCTGCCCCAGGGGCACAATCCGCTCCCGGGACCCTTTGCCTGTGCAACGGAGAAACCCCATTTTCAGGTTCAAGTCATCTACATTCAAATCCACAAGCTCAGATACCCTGATACCGGTGGCATACAACAATTCCAACATCGCTTTATCCCGAAGGCCAGCTGCAGAAGTAGTGCAGGGTTGTTCCAGCAATTTGCCAACCTGTTCGATTGTCAACACCTCGGGTAAACGTTTGGGAATCCGAGGCGAATCCAGCTCCCGGGAGGGGTTGGTTTCCACCAAATTCTCAGCGGTCAAAAAGCCATAGAATGAACGGATGGCGGCAAGATTACGGGATATAGTGGCGGCAGCCCGTCCCTGTTTATGTAAATCGTCCATATAGGCAATTATCTGGCGCCTGTCCACATCAGCGATGCGTTTCAAGCCCCGTTGACGGAGATAACGCACGAACTTGCCCAAATCCCGCCGGTAGCTGTCCAGGGTATTAGTTGCCAGCCCCCTTTCAACCTTTAAATGCGATAAATAATTTTCCACCAGTTGTTCCATGGCCAGACTCCTTTGCTGCGCTGATTTATATATAACAACTTACCATAATTCCTACGGTCAGGTCAAAGAGAATCAAAGTCCAAAATGGACAAAATCCAGTAAATCCAGCAACATTTGACCCAAGCGACTGATTTTCGCTCCCGACTGCACAGTTATCGCCGGTGACAGTTGCCCGCCGAGACTAAGTACCAGTCCCAGCGCCGCAAAAACAAGAATCAAACTCAAGCCCAGTCCTTCAGGAATCCGCAGCCAAATTACCCGTTTCATCACATCCCTCCCTATGATAAATCTATGCAAAAACGCCGGAAAAAAGCAAAAACAATACGATTTCCGGCCATACTAAGTGCGGAGGTGTTAGCTATGCAACGGGTTTCTGTGTTGATTATTGGTGAAGACACCGATGATCCCGACAACGACTGGCACAAAGTGGCGCATTTTGCCAAGGAACAATTGGAGAACCAGTACCCCAACAAGGTTGATTTTGCGTACATGCCGATGGAGACAGCGCTAAACAACATGAAGGCAACGCCTGCAATTAATTCAACCGCCAAGGTGCCGGTGGTGATGATTGACGGCGAAGTTTTCAGCCAGGGACGCAAAATATCTATCCCGGATATCAGTCGGGAAGTTGGCGCACGCTTGCACTGAGAATAATTAAAAGGCGACGCATCAGGCGTCGCCTTTTAATTTTGCTTGGTTTAGAGTAAATCTTTAAGCGGCACGTATTTGTGGCCCAGATCATTGGCCACAGCTTCGTAGACCACCTGACCGGCGTAGGTGTTGACACCCAGTGCCAAAGCAGGGTCATCTTTGATTGCCTGGGCATAGCCCTTGTTAGCGATATCGAGAGCATACTTAAGTGTTACATTGGTCAGGGCGATGGTGGAAGTCCGGGGAACAGCGCCGGGCATGTTGGCAACTGAATAGTGAACAACGCCGTGACGAACATAAGTCGGCTCTGCGTGGGTGGTAACCCGGTCGATGGTTTCAATCGAGCCGCCTTGATCGATAGCCACATCAACAATCACAGCGCCTTCTCTCATTTGCTTAACCATGTCTTCAGTGACCAACCGCGGGGCACGGGCGCCGGGGATAAGGACTGCGCCAATCAGCAAATCGGCCTTGCGACAGCATTCTTCGATATTGTAGGGGTTAGACATCAGTGTGGTAATATTGCCTTCAAAAATATCGTCCAGATAGCGCATTCTGGCGGGGCTGACATCGAGGATGGTCACGCGGGCGCCTAAACCATAAGCCATTTTGGCTGCGTTTGTACCAACAACGCCACCGCCGATAACCACGACTTCAGCCGGAGGAGTTCCCGGCACGCCGCCCAGAAGAACGCCGCGACCGCCATGGGTTTTTTCCAGGAAGTGAATACCCACCTGGGTGGCCATCCGACCGGCAACCTCGCTCATGGGAGTCAACAGAGGAAGTTCACCATTTTCGAACTGAACGGTTTCGTACGCAATGGCAACAACTTTCTTTTCCATCAAAACCTTGGTGAGTTCGGGATCCACACCTGACAGATGCAGGTATGTATAGAGAATCTGTCCTTCTTTAAACAGTGGGTACTCGCTGGGAAGCGGTTCCTTAACTTTCATGATCATGTCTGCTTTGGCGAAAACATCCTGGGGAGTGGGGAGAATTTCAGCGCCGGAATTGATGTACTCCTGATCAGAAAATCCGCTGCCTTCCCCGGCCTTAGTTTCAATAAACACCTGATGTCCTGCACCCGTAAGGGCATTTGCTCCCGCTGGGGTGAGCGCAATCCTGTTTTCATTGGGCTTAATTTCCTTTGGGACTCCAATAATCATTAAAACGCCTCCTCCAAGATTAATATCACCCTATACAAATGCAAAAAATATGCCATAAATATCATCCAACCTTGTCCACAAGTGGTCCTGCATAAAATTGCATTTTTGCAATGTTTTGCATGCACAATTATGCAATGACCCAGGGTAACAGGCGTTCCAACAGCCACGGGACAATCGCTGCCTCCAGCATTGCCAAAATAAACATGCCGACAAATGCTGTGAACTGAACAAAAATATACCCCAGTATTGGGGGCGGAGTGCGGTCTCCTCCGCCAAACACTTTTGTAATCATTAACCAGCTGAATGCAACCGAATGTGCGCCAGAAAAGATAGTCACCGGAATCAACAAGGCGGCGAAGGGAAACAAGGTTGCCAGACAAAATACCAAGCCCCGCCAGGCCAGTCTCTGCACCAAATAGCCGACGGTGAATCCCAATACAACTCCCCTGATAAATACCAAACCCCAGACAAAGGGCAATCCCACAACCGCTAAGCCGCATATTGTCGTGTAGAACACGAACATGCCGTTGGTATTCAGGGAGTTGGTGGCTATTTTTGCCTTGGATATGCTACCGCCCTCATCACTGATTTGAAGATAATAGTTCAGCCCCTCTTCAAGTTCCTGCTGTTGATAGAAATCCAGGTGATTGACCATAGTTGCGCCAAAAACCATGCCGATAACAAGCGCAATAACCATGGCCAGGGCAGCATTCCGCAAGTACCTTTCGTAACCCTTGGGAGCCTTGAGCAATTGGGAAATTCCCACATCCTCCCCTCCCCTTACAAGCTACTTAAATGCTATGCGCCTGTCTCAGCGTTTAGACCTGTTCAATTCTACCGCTGCCTTTGCCGCGGCCCCCAGAGAATCAAAAAAAGCTGGATCCTGCTCGTAACCCCGCCCCATTGTCCTAAACAGCTTCGGATATCTGGCGGCAAGTACGCGCATCTGACGCTGTCGCCAGATAAACCGATACCGCTGGGGAAGTTTGCGGATTGCAGACGCCAGTACCCGCCGCTGGGGCTGGCGGAGCAGTGGCAAGGGTATAACCGCCGAACCGGAATACGCCTTGCGGAGTACGGTCAGGCTGTGGTGACTAATCCCATGGTGTCGACTGCGGGAATCGGCAAAACTTATCCGGGGCACAAAAATCGCCTGTCCCCCCAGGGCCTGGACCGCTTGCAAACTAAATCCCTGTTCCAAGCCGGAAAACCCATAGACTGTGCCTGTGCCGGCAATCCCCGGGCCAATGGAGACAATGATATAATCAGCGTTTAACACCAGCTTAGCCGCCTGCAAACCGGTAAAGATATTGATTGCCTCTAAATCTCCGCCATAACAGTGGCCGCAGGAAATTGTCCCCTGTACCAAGTGCTGCTTACGCAACCAAGCTAAATTTGTGCTAAACGCCACAGGCAAGGCCCCTCCATCCATCGACACAAAAACAATTCTTGCCCCGGGATCTTCTTGCCTGATTGCCAGCACCAAAGGGGGAAGCATACTGTGCAACTCCGCCACCAAAACCGGGGTCTGTTCCAATCCATCGGAGCACTGAAATTTATCGTGCCAGGGGCTGTTCTGCTCTTCAACGCAGTCTACCTGTACCTGGAGCGGAGTGTAGCGCAGTTTAACCTGATGGCCCCAACCGTAAGTGCGCTTCCCGGTAAAGGGGAGCACAAAATGAACACCGCCGCTGCCAAGTCCGATATCGACCGCGGTGGTATTGACAACCACTTCGTCCCCCGGGCTGGCTTTGGCTCCAAGCATGAGATAATTTACAGCCCGGCATTCCTGTTCACCAACACGCAGGGATAATAACTGCAGGCCCGGCCGTTCTTCAATGATGCTAATAACCTTGGCCGGCCGCAGGTTAAGTGCGGGCATCCGACCACTCCCCAATTATCGTCCGTAACCAACGGGCCAGTTTATTCATTTCTGCTAAAGCCACCCGCTCCCTGGGACTATGCCCGTCAGTATAGCCAGTGCCGAGGTTGACGGTGGTAACCCCCAATTGGTTGAGAATATTTGCATCGCTGCCGGCATTCCTAGAGCTGATTACCGCCCCAAAACCGGCCGCATTAGCTGTTTTACGCAACAACCCAATCAAATTGTCTTCAGGCGCAATCGTATATCCGTCGTAGCTTTGCTGAGAATGAAATTGAAACGTTCCGCCTGAGTCACCTGTCGTTGCCTGGGCCAGCGCCTCAAGTTCACCGGCTAGATCCTGACGCCGTCGAGGAGAGAAGCTGCGAATCTCCCCGGTGAGCTCGACTAAATCACAAATCGTATTGGTCGTAGAACCGCCGCGAATAATTCCAATATTAAGCGATGTCTCCTTGTCAGGCATGTGGGGCGGCAGCTGCGTAATAAACCGTGCTGCCATGCGAATGGCATCGATACCCTCCTGGGGGGCGGCAGCCGCGTGGGCAGTTTTGCCAATCATCTTGATTTGGATCTGCATTTCCCCGGATGCCCGGTTGATAACTGTTCCCACAGGTTCACCGGCGTCTAAGACCAGGCCGGCTCGGGCTTTCAAGTCGCCGGGTTTTAGCTGTTTTGCCCCCTCCATCCCCAACTCCTCCCCGACGGTTAACAATACCTCCACCGGCGCCGATTCAGGGATCTCAGGGAGCACTGCCAGCAGCGCAGCCAGCCCGGCTTTGTCATCGGCGCCTAAAATACTGTCACCGCGGCTGTAAAAAACTCCGTCTTCAAAGCCCAAATTCAGGTCCGTGGTCGGCTCCACCGTATCCAGATGGCAGCAAAGCAACAGCGGTTCGCCCGCTCCCCTTCGAGCCACTAGATTTCCCGAAACCTCCCTGGGGCTGAAGCCAATCTCAGTCAGCTTTGCCCGCACAGCTGTCCTTATTTCCTCTTCCTGCCCGGATGGACTGTTGATTGCTGTCAATTCTCTAAATAAACGCGTAATCTTTTCTTCCACTTTTATCACCCTTGATACTGTATCCAATCAGGCAAAAAAAAATAAGCCGCTCAAAAGGCGGCTTATTCCTATTGGCTCTTTTGACTGGCGTACTCGGCGCCCCGTTCCAGGGCCTGCTCATTAACAGTCAACAGGTCATGGCGATGGGAGGGTAGAACCTTGCGCAGTGCCTCGAGAATACCTTCTTTGCTGACCAAGGAGGCCTTGCTCAACAGAGTGCCCATGATGACCATATTCGCTACGCGGCTGTTCCCCAGCTCACCGGCCACCTCATTGGCGGGAACCGGGATCACTGTAATATCGTCCCGGGAAACCGACCGTTCAATCAGCGAACTATTGTAAATCAATATACCGCCAGATTTGAGCATCGGCTCAAATTTGTCCATTGACGGTAGGTTCATGGCGATAACGATATCCGGCTCAGTTACCACCGGTGAACCGATTTGCTCATCGGAAATTACAACTGCACAGTTGGCGGTGCCGCCACGCATCTCGGGACCGTATGACGGAATCCATGACACTTCTTTGCCTTCAATCATACCGGCGTAGGTAAGCATCTGTCCCATGGACATTACACCCTGACCGCCAAAACCGGCGAGAATCAGTTCAGCCATTTATTTTCCCTCCTCAGGTGTACGGTATTCGCCCAGAGGATAATACTCCAGCATGTTCTGCTGCAGCCATTCCAGGGAATCCAGCGGCGTTTTGCCCCAGTTGGTGGGACAAGTGGATAAGACTTCAACTATTGAAAAGCCCAGACCCTTGATTTGAATTTCCAGGGCCTTTTTAATCGCTTTTTTCGCCTTGAGAATGTGGGGCACATCATGAACCGATACCCGGGCCACATATACTGCACCCTGAAGGGTGGCCAGCATTTCCGAAACCTGGATTGGGTAACCGACATGGGAAGAATCACGGCCATAGGGAGAAGTGGTGGTGGTTTGACCAACCAAAGTAGTTGGCGCCATCTGGCCGCCGGTCATTCCATAAATTGCGTTGTTTACAAAAATGGTGCTGATTTTTTCGCCCCGGGCGGCAGCGTGGACGATTTCGGCACAGCCGATGGAGGCCAAGTCGCCATCGCCCTGATAGGTAAAGACTACATTGTCCGGGTTGGTGCGCTTAATTCCGGTGGCAACTGCCGGCGCCCGACCGTGGGCTGCCTGCTGCATATCACAGTTAAAGTATTCGTAGGCCAGGACGGCGCAGCCGACCGGCGCCACACCGATTGTCTTTTCGCGCACATTCAGCTCATCGATTGCCTCAGCCAATAAACGGTGTATAATCCCGTGGGTACAACCGGGGCAATAATGCATTTGTTTCTCCGTCATTGCCTGAGGACGGTCAAAGACCTTTTTCATTACCGGTCACCTCCCAGGACTGCTTTTGCTTTTTCAATGATTTCTGTGGGAGAGGGGATCATTCCGCCGGTCCGGCCGAAGAATTCCACAGGACGGGCGCCGTTTACAGTCAAGCGCACATCTTCAACCATCTGGCCGGCGCTCATTTCTACAGCAAGAAAAGCCTTGACGCTGTCAGGCAGCTGGGCAAAAGCTTTCTCAGGGAACGGCCAAAGACTAATCGGTCGCAGCAAACCGGCCTTAATGCCATGCTCCCGCAATTGATTTACTGCGCTTTTTACGATCCGGGAGGTGGTGCCGTAGGCAACAAGGACCAGCTCGGCGTCATCACAATTATACAGTTCAAAGCGCTGCTCGTTTTCTTTAATTTGCTTATATTTTTCTTGCAGGCGCCAGTTATGCTCTTCCAGCTTCTCCGGCTGCATTGCCAGTGAATTGATGATGTTCGGTCCCCGACCGGCTGCGCCGGTTGTCGCCCAGTCCTTGGGCTTGAGCTCACGACTCTTGGGCTTGTTGAATTCAACCGGTTCCATCATTTGGCCAAGCACGCCATCGCCCAAGATTAGGACAGGGGCGCGATAATAGTCGGCAATATCGAAGGCCTCCATGGTCATATCGACCATTTCCTGAACACTGGCAGGACCAAAGACGATAAGGCGGTAATCACCATGGCCGCCGCCCTTAGTGGCCTGGAGATAATCTGACTGGGCGGGCTGAATGCCGCCGAGCCCGGGGCCACCGCGAATGATGTTGACAATTACACAGGGCAATTCAGCGCCGGCTATATAGGAAATTCCTTCTTGCTTGAGGCTGATGCCGGGGCTGGAAGAAGATGTCATAACCCGGGCGCCGGCGCCGGCAGCACCATACACCATGTTGATAGCCGAGACTTCACTTTCGGCCTGCAAAAACACGCCATCTACCTGGGGCATACGGCGGGACATGTACTGGGGCAGTTCGTTTTGCGGTGTGATTGGGTAACCAAAGAAATGTCTACAGCCGGCAGTAATTGCCGCTTCGCCAATCGCTTCGTTACCCTTCATCAGTTGTTTAGCCATGAATTAACCTCCTCACTACTTATATACTTTGATTACGACATCGGGACAAATGCGGGCGCACATTGCGCAGCCGATACATTTGTCCATCTCCCTGACCGTAGCGGCCCGATATCCTTTTTTGTTAATCTTCTCGTCCATCACAACGATTTTTGTCGGACAGACGCTTACACAGAGTTCACACCCTTTGCAGCGATCGCGGTCAAATTCTACTTTGGGCAAAAAACTCTACCTCCTTTAACTTAAATATGCGGGGAAAAGACTGATGTCCATGCTAAAAAGCTGCTCTAAATGGGTCGATAGTTCCGGCAGAATCTCCGGGCGGGCACAATGCCAAAGCACAGGAAGCTTCAGACTTGCCGCTGCTTCAGCGATAATTTTGGCGCCCTCAATTACATCATTGGCTGTGGTCTCCCGGCCCAGGTTGGTATTGTTAATCAGCGCATTCACCCGTAACCCTGATTTTGCCTCAATCCGTGCGGCCGCTTCCACAATTCCGGCAGCTGTGCTGGTAAACGGACGGCTACAGTTTACAACCTGCCAAACCTCTGCCCCTGCTCGCAGCAGCCGCTCCCGGTAACGACCCAGAACAACCGAGCCGTCATCCCCACCGACATCGATGATTACACTGCCGGGCTGGGTGAGCGCTGCATCAACTCGGGGCGAAAGTGCAGGTAAATCTGCGTTCTGCAAGCGTTGATTGAACACAAATTCGATATCTTTATCTGCTAATTGTGCTTTTGCTTCCCGGGACCGGAAATACGGGTTAACAATGTCCAAATCGACCAAAATCACCTTTTCTTCAACGGCCTTTTGAACCGCAAGGTTTAGTGCAAATTCAGTTTTGCCGCTGCCGTACTCGCCAACTACAATTATTTTCTCTGTCATTTTTCCTCCGGGATTACTTGTATTCCCTGGCCTGTTCCCTTCCTTCCAGCACCCTGAGTCCACCCAGGGCAAGGGCCAGCATTTCGTCTTCCCCGGGATAAACTTTCACCGGCGCAATAAACGATACCCGCTCCTCAATCCAGGGCACCAGCAGTTCCCGGTCGTATGCAAGGCCACCGGTCAGCACAACGGCATCGACATCGCCCCGCAGCACCGCGGCACAGCTGCCTATCTCTTTGGCCACCTGATAAGTCATGGCCCGGTAAATTAATTCCGCATCCTTATCGCCTGCACTGACGCGCTCCTGTACTTCCCGCCCGTCATTTGTTCCCAGATAGGCGACAAGGCCCCCTTGTCCTACAAGCTTTTTATAGAGCTCTTGCTGGCTGTACTTGCCACTGAAACAGAGCTTGACCAAATCCCCCACCGGCAGGCCGCCGGCCCGTTCCGGCGAAAATGGACCTTCACCATCTAATGCGTTATTTACATCCACAACCCGGCCGCGACAATGGGCGCCTACGGAAATGCCGCCACCCAAATGTACGACAATCAGATTCACCTTGTCATAATCACTATTAAGCTCTGCAGCAGCCCGGCGGGCAACCGCCTTTTGATTGAGAGCATGGAAGATACTGCGTCTTTCAATTTCAGGCATGCCGGAAATCCTTGCCTCTGGGTTCAGCTCATCAACCACCACCGGGTCGACAATAAACGCCTGAATATCAAATTGGCTCGCGATTTCCCAGGCAATAATGCCACCTAGGTTCGAAGCATGCTGACCCTGCAGGCCCTGACGTAAATGCTCCAACATCAACTCATTGACAGTGTACGTGCCACCGGCGATTGGCTTCAGCAGCCCGCCCCTGCCAACAACAGCCGACAGCTTGTTGAGATTTATCCCCTGGCTATGGAGCGTCTCAAGAATTACATCTTTGCGGAACTGGTATTGGTCGATGATCGATTCGTACTGTTTCAGTTCATCACTGCTATGGCGCAATGTCTGCTCCAACATCGGCCGGTCTGCTTCGTAAACAGCAATTTTGGTTGAGGTGGAGCCGGGATTAATTACCAACAGGCGGTGTTTGGCAGTCATTGAATTCCTCCTTAAAAACCGGGGAGTTGTGCGATTATCTCCACAACTCCCCCGGCAATACTTACCTAACGCTGAATGAAGTTGCTGCGTACCCGGCCAATCTTCTCGATACGTTCTTCAGCCATACGATCAGCAGCTTTGTAAGTGGGGATATTATCCCGTTTGGCAATTTCGATAACCTTGGCGATGTTGTCATAAATTGTGGAAACCTTGGCCATCGCCCGCTCCTCATTGTAGCCATTCAATTCATCGGCGACATTCATCAAACCGCCGGCGTTAATAACATAATCGGGGGCGTAGAGGATGCCTTTTTCGTGGATAACGTCACCATGACGGTCTTCCTTGAGGACGTTGTTGGCTGCGCCGGCAATAATTTTGAATTTAAATTGGGGAATAGTTTCATCGTTAATGATAGCACCCAAAGCGCAGGGGGCGAAGATATCGCATTCCACACCATAGATGGCATCGGGCTCAACAACTTTGGCGCCAAATTCGTTGACAACCTTGTCAATCGCTTCCTGGTTGATATCACAGACAATCAGCTTGGCGCCAACTTCATGCAGGTACTGGCAGAGATAGTAACCAACATGGCCAACACCCTGCACGGCAACGACTTTGTCTTTGAGGTCGTCGGAGTCCCAGAGTTCCTTGGCGCAAGCCTGCATGCCACGGAAGGTGCCGTAAGCGGTCTTAGGCGAGGGGTCGCCGCTGCTGCCCTTGGCCTTGGAGACGCCGGTGACAAAATCAGTTTCCAGGTTGACAATATCCATGTCCTGAACAGCAGTTCCTACGTCCTCAGCAGTGATATAGCGGCCATTGAGGCTCTGGACAAAGCGGCCAAAGGCACGCCACAGCTCTTCGCTCTTGTCCTTTCTGGAGTCGCCGATGATAACTGCCTTACCGCCGCCCAGATTCAGGCCGGCTGCTGCCGCCTTATAGGTCATACCCCGGGCCAGACGCAGAACGTCCTCAATTGCTTCGTCTTCGCTGTCATAGTTCCAGAAGCGGGTGCCGCCCAGTGCGGGCCCCAAAGTGGTGTCATGAATTGCAATCATTGCCTTGAGACCGGAAGTTTTGTCATGACAGAATACCAGTTGCTCGAAACCGTATTTCTCCATGTACTCAAAAATCAACATTTAAAACCCTCCCAGTTTTGTTATTATTACTTGCCTTGAGCGGCAATAATGGCGCCCAGGGCAATTGAATTTAACTTAGCTTCCCGGCTGTCTGACCGTGAGGTCAGAACAACAGGAGCGCGTGCGCCGGCAATGACCCCCGCAGCCCGTGAACGGGCAAAGTAAATGATTGACTTATACAACACATTGCCAGCTTCAATCATCGGAACCAGCAGAATGTCGGCATTGCCTGCCACCGGTCCGGTAATACCCTTAATTTCAGCGGACTTGGCGCTGACAGCGCCATCCAAGGCAATTGGCCCGGAAACAATCGCTCTGCCGATTTCGCCCCTCGCAGCCGCTTTCGCAAGGCCGTCGGCGTCAATGGTAGCCTGCATCTTGGGATTGACAACCTCCACTGCAGTCAGTGGCGCAATCCGTGGCTCCTCAATTCCCAAGGCATTGGCAACATCAACGGCGTTCTGGGCAATCTGAATCTTCTGTTCCAAGTCCGGCGCGATATTCATGGCGCCGTCGGTGAGCATAAACAAACGCTCATAGCCCTCCACTTCCAAGACTGCCACGTGACTGAGCAGGCGGTCTGTTCTCAGCCCCTCGTCCTTATCCAAAACTGCCCGGAGAATATCTGCGGTTCCAACTTTGCCTTTCATCACCAGGTCTGCCTGCCCGCCGCTTACCATGGCTACAGCTGTTTTGGCGGCTTGAACAGGATCCGGCTCATTGAGCAGCGAACATTGCGCAAGATCTAAACCAACTTCAGCGGCCACCGATTTAATCGTATCCTCATCGCCAACCAACGTGACAGACACGACTCCCCAAGTAAGCGCATCGCCAACAGCCTGCAGCGCATCTTTATCCTGGGCCGCGGCCACAACCAGACGTCGACGATTGGGCAACGTCCTGGCAGCTTCCAGAATCTGCTCCATTTTGGTAAACATAGTCCTCACCTCCGACCTAAACATATTCCCGGGGCTGCTCAGCTCCGGAAAGGACCCGCAAGCACCCCTCAACCAGGGCCTGGAGTTCATCTTCGCCGGGATAAATCAACACCGGAGCAATAAAGCGCACATGGTCTTTGATCCAGCCAACCAAACGGTCTGAATGAGCCAAGCCGCCGGTAATCACTATCGCCCGGACAGCACCGGACAGAACCGCAGCCATCGCCCCCACCTCTTTGGCAACCTGGTAAGCCATGGCGTAAAACACCGCTTCCGCTTCTTGGTCACCGTCCAGAATGCGGTTTTCGATCTCCATGCCGTCATTGCTGCCGAGATAAGCCAGCAGCCCGCCTTGCCGGGTCAACTTGCGCAGAAGCTCTGACTCGGTATACTCACCGGAAAAGGCCATTTTGAGCAAGTCACCTGCCGGCAGACCACCGGTGCGCTCCGGCGAAAATGGTCCCGCCTCGTTGGCATTGTTCACATCTAGCATTCGACCGGCCAACAGCGGCGCCACCGAAATACCACCGCCAAGATGGACGACAATCATATTTGCCTCCCCAAGGGGCTGCCCCAAATCTTCTGCCGCCCGATGCGCGACCGCACGGATGTTCAGGGCGTGGGACAGACTGCGCCTAGGTATTTCCGGCATGCCCGAAACCCGCGCCTCAGGAATGAACTCATCAACAGCCACCGGATCAACGATGAATGCAGGTATGCCCAGTCGCTCTCCTAGAGCATGGGCAATCAATCCACCAAGATTTGAAGCATGTTGACCCTGTACACCCACACGTAGATCTGCAAGCATCTGTTGGTTCACGGGATAGGTGCCACCGGCTAGCGGTTTCAACAGGCCTCCCCGGCCAACCACAGCAGACAACTGATCCCGAACCGGGGTCTTCTCCAACCACTCTTCCACAAGCTTGAGACGGTAGTCTAGTTGATCACTAATTACAGGCGCCAATTCATCTACTTGGTGCCGCAGAGTCTCGGAAGCAAATTGATCGGTACCTTGAAAAATTGCCAGCTTGGTTGAAGTTGAGCCAGGGTTTATGGCCAGTATCCATTGGGTCATTTTTACACCTCGTTATACTATTTCCCTACATAATTCCTTGTAATCCGGCCGATTTCGTTTAACCGCTGCTCGACAAGCTTGTTCGCGGCTTCATCGGTTGTTATCCCTTGTTCTTTGGCGGCTGCAAAGATATCCAACAAACGGTTATAAATCATGGACGCCTTGCGGAAAGCCCTTTCTTTATTGTAACCTTCCAACTCGTCAGCTACCTGGATCAGACCGCCTGCATTGGCAACATAATCCGGCGCGTAAAGAATGCCGCGGTCGGCGACTGCCTGAGCGTGCCTTGGTTCTGCCAGAACGTTATTGGCAGCGCCGGCTATACCTTTGCACTTCAACCGAGGGATGGTGTCGTCATTGAGCACGCCACCCAATGCGTTGGGAGAATAGATGTCGCATTCCACGTCATAAATACTGTCGGGAGCCACAATCTCAATCTGATATTTCTCTTGTACAGCCTTTATGTTGTCTTCGTTGATATCACAACCAATAACCTTGGCGCCTTCTTCAATCAGGTGTCCTACCAAATGCAAACCAACCTTGCCCAGCCCTTGGACAGCGATGACCTTGTCCTTAAGCTCGTCGTTGCCAAACAGCTCCTTGGCGACGGCCTTGATTGCCCGCCAGGTGCCATATGCAGTGATAATTCCAGAGTTGCCACCGCCACCATATTCAGCCGGCAATGCCCCAACATACTTGGTTTCTTTCAGCGCAATAACAAAATCATCAAAGGTGGTTCCCACATCGGTCCCGGTCATGAAGCGGCCGTTAAGTACCTCGACATAGCGAGCAAAAGCCCTGAACAAGCCTTCGGATTTGTCTGTAGCGGGATTGCCCCAGATAAGTGATTTGCCGCCGCCATAGTCCACACCAGAAACCGCGGATTTGAAGGTCATCCCCTTGGATAGCCGCAATACGTCCAGAACAGCTTCCTCTTCGGTGTCGTAATTCCACATCCGGCATCCACCTAACGCCGGTCCAAGAGTGCTGTCATGGATGGCTATCAACGACTTTAACCCTGTGGTGCGATCATGATTAAAAAACAGCTGTTCATGACCTTCCTTTGCCATAGTCTCAAAAATCTTCAAGCCCCCTACCTCCCTTATTATTTGTACCATTTATACAATGCAATTATTATGCCAAAAAAGGGTGAGCAGTACGACTGTGTCTGTACTGCTCACCCTTGCAAAAGATTTCATTACCGTGCAAAAATATGCATGCAACATTGTTCAAGCAAGGCCGTGGCGCTCAATCTTATAATAAAGACTGCGCAGCGAGATATTCAAGTCGCGCGCCGTTTGGGTCTTATTTCCCCGATTGCGCTCCAGAATACGCTGAATATATTGCTTTTCGAACTGGCCGACTGCTTCATCCAGCGATGCCGCAACATCGGCCTCGGTTACCCCCGCATCCACCGCCCGGGGCATTTCGCTGTTCAACTCGGGCAAGTGTCCCGGACGAATGATCGTTTCATTGAATCGCATGTTTATGATCGCCCGTCCCAGGACATTCTCCAACTCCCGCACATTTCCCGGCCAGTCGTAGGCCTGTAATGTTTCCAAAACTTCTGGAGACAAATCCTCCACCACACGCCCGTATTCCTGATTAAACTTGCGCAAAAGATGTCTTGCCAATCGGGGAATCTCCTCCCGGCGGGTGCGCAGGGGCGGAATATAAATCGGCACAACACTGATCCGGTAATAGAGATCTTCCCTAAATTTGCCGGCAACTACTGCCGACTCTAAGTCAATATTAGTAGCTGCAATTACCCGCACATCGACAGTAATTGTAGCGGTGTCCCCAACGCGGGTAATCTCCTTCTCCTGCAAGACGCGCAGCAGTTTGGCTTGCACGCTTAAACTTACTTCGCCAATCTCATCAAGAAAAATGGTTCCGCCGCTGGCCTGTTCAAACAGTCCCTTCTTGCCACCGCGACGGGCGCCGGTAAAAGCGCCTTCAACATAACCAAACAACTCGCTCTCCAGCAGATTGTCAGAAAGCGCCGCACAGTTCACCCGAATAAACTGATTATAACGACGCCTACTGGAATTATGAATTGCATGGGCGAAGAGCTCCTTACCGGTGCCACTCTCTCCCAACAACAAAATTGTTGCCGGGGTCTCGGCAACTTTTCGCGCCTGTTCAACCGCCCGGACCATTTCCCGATTTTCGGCGATAATATCATTAAAATCATATTTTGCTTCCAACGTCCGAATAATCTGTTTGGCCTTATCCAATTCTTCCGTGAGCCGCTTGATCTCAGAAATATCGTGAATTACCGCCACACTGCCTTTAAGCTGGTCATTAACAATGATTGGCGCCGCATCGACCAGCACCTCTTTTTTTGCCGGGCCAACCCGCAACTGTACGCCCCGCATTGGCATTTTTTCCGACAGTACCCGCATATGAACGCTTTCGCCTTCGGCAATGTCTACTGTGGCCGGTTTGCCCAAGACATCAGATTCGGCGAATCCGGTCAGGCGTTTATAGGCAGGGTTAAAGAGAATCCCCTTGCCCTCGGTGTCCACCACAGAGATTGCGTCCTGGGTAGCATTGATAATTGCCTCAAGCATCCCCTGAATTTCCCGGAGATTTGTAATTTCTTCGGCTTGTTTACGCACTTCTGAGATATTTCGAAACACCGCCATTGCTCCGATAACCTTGCCGGCATCATCCTGCAATGGGATTCTGCTGGTGAGGATTATCTGATCATCCAGCTGTTGCTGTTTGTTCAGCTCCTCAACGCCCGAAGCCAGCACCCGCGGCAAACGGGAATTAGGTATAATCGTTCCCACCGGTTTTCCCAGCGCCTGTTCTCTGCGGGTGCCGAGAATCTCCGCCGCAGCAGAGTTAATGTGGGTGATTTTACCCTGAACATCGACAGCGACCAAGCCATCATGCATCGTATTGACAATTGCTTCGATACTAATCGGTGGCAGCTCACTCAAACCAGATGCCCCCTTTGCATAATTTTGCACTATGGGGTATTCGCCACCGGTCTAATTTATTCCTGCCGTTGCCGGCCCAAATAATCCAACCAACCTAGGATTGGCAGACGCTGTATTAATCGTGTAAAAGAATACAGTTCTCCCACCAGATTGAGAACGAAAACGAAAAGCAAAGCCAATAACCGTCCGCTGGGGGACAGTGTCAGGAACAAGGCCATTGCCGCCAGCGCTCCCACCAAATTAGCGCCAGCATCGCCCAACATAATTCTGGCCCGGATATCGCCGCCAAGAATGCCTAAGACCGCACCGGTGCCGATTGCTGCCAGCAGCTGCCCCTGCCCGGTGGTTAGCAGAACAATCGGCGCCAAAAGTAGCAGGGCGCCCTTAAGCATCCTCCCGGGGCGCAGGTCCAATTGATTAAACAAATTTACTGTTAGCAAGGCAGTTAATAAATCCGCCAGTGCCTGGATATTAAGCTGCGGAACAAATACCAGCCAGCCGGCGCCTGCAACCAGGGCCACCTTGACAATCCCTGTAGTCAGTTGACCGGCAAACAGTGCCCGAAAATGCCCCACGAAACCTCTGAACTCATGGTCGCCGATTGCGTCATCGATAAATCCGCCCATACAGGCTGCAGTAAGCCACAGTATGATTGAATGCTCTCGGTCAACACTGGTTAGCGTAAACGTCAAGATTATTGCCGGCAGCATAGCAATCCCAACTCCCGTGGGGATATGCACTCCCTGGTAATTGGCCTGGGTTAGTTTTCCCGCAAGCATATTTGCCACCGGCTGCTGGCAGAGCAATGTAACTAATCCGGCAATAACTATTGCACCTGCTACCGCCATCCAGCTGCCCCCCGGAACAGGGCCCCCAGAACAGCCAAAAAC
The DNA here is from genome assembly GCA_009711825.1 of Bacillota bacterium. Taxonomy (NCBI): domain Bacteria; kingdom Bacillati; phylum Bacillota; species Bacillota bacterium. The sequence goes on from VEMY01000010.1 coordinate 76,660, forward strand.
TGTTTTCCCCTGTGTTTAAAGCCCTGAAGCGTCTTGCCATGCCCCTGATGCACAAAGTTTGTGTCCACTTCCTTGACCACATAACCGCGTTTCAGCGCCCGAACCGTCAGCTCCGTCTCCAGTCCAAACCCGCCTGTTCCCGGCAGACAGCGTTCCAAGACTTCTCTTTTGGCAGCCCGCTGACCGGAAAGCGGCGCCTGAAGCCTCTGTCCAGTTAAAATGAGAATGCCGTAACTGGCCAATGACCGCACCAGTCCGAAGCCGCCGCCAGCGGAATGAATGAATTTGCCAATCACCATATCGCAACCACCACTGACAATCGGAACAAGTAATTTTGCCGCCTCCCGGGCGTGACGTCCCATGTCGCCGTCGATTAAAAGTATCACATCGCCAGTGGCCCGGGCCAGCCCGCTGCAAACAGCCGCTGTTTTGCCCCAATTGCGCCGATGACGTATCAGGGCTACCCCCTTTCCCTGTACCTTCGTTGCGGTATCGTCAGTACTGCAATCATCCACCACAATTACCTGCGCCGCCGGCAAGGTCGATTTTAGGGCCGAAACAGTGACAGTGATTTTCTCCGATTCGTTATATGCCGGAACTATGACCGAGATTCTCACTGCCCTGCCTCCCCCGGGAAAAGAACGGAATCGTGTCCGTAATGGCCAGACTGACCATGAAGCACTGCCGCCAGACTGTACAGACCGTGGGGGGTATCCAGATGGGAGACCGACGAGTAAAGCGCGTGCTCAAACAGTCCGGCAAGTGACCCTCGCTGACCCTTGCCAACAGCCACCACCGGCATGCCTTTGTCCAACATAAAACCGCCGAGCTCAGTTATAAATTGCATGTTGGTCTCCGGGCCCACAACAAGCACAACGATATCCGGAGCATGCCACTCGCCTTCAAAAGACAAATTATCCTGGAGCGGACCCAAATAATATTCTTTACCGTCAGTTATTGCCCTGCCCACCAAAGTTGCGGCTTTACTGGTCACATCCCCCAGCAAAAGCTGGACATCAATCACGTTTTCCATCAGGTAACTCCCCAGTTCCGCCGGCATAAAATCCTTGCCATCATGGACCAACATCACCTTTTGCTGGATTGGATTCAACTGCAGATACCACTCTGTCAACTGCTCCACTAACTGACGGGCCATTAGCATTGACGTACTGAATTCCTCCAACTCCTGGCTCAGCGAAACATAATTTTCATGTAAGTGGTTGTTTTTTTGCTCCAGGTCCTGAATTACTTCCCTTTGCTGCCGGATGATTATATCATCGCTGGTGGTGCTGCCGATAAATATACCCATCGCCAAAGCAATAAAAATGCCAATTACCGTTATCAGATGTTGTTTATACCCGGTCACTTTCAGCCCCCCAACACCGCAGCGCTTAATTTGTAAATCAGCAAACTCACTAAATGTCGAAAATCAGATGACGCATAGAGCAGGGCGAGAACCGGCAGCAGGGCAGCGCCGAACAAGGCTGCTATCCATCCCGGACCCGGCCCGGTTTGATACAATTTGCTCAATCCCCTTGCGTCCACAAGCTTGTCACCCACCCGCAATCGGGTGAGAAAGGTGCTGGCCATTCCGGGCCGCCCCTTATCTAAAAAATCGACCATGTTGGAGTGGGTGCCCACGGCGACAATTAAGTCTGCTCCCTGGGCATGGGCCAAAAGCATTGCCACATCTTCGCTGGTGCCAGGCGCGCAAAATACATCGGCTTTAAGCCCCAGCGTGTACAGACGCTCCAAACCGGGCGCCCTGCCATCACTGTAGCCATGAACAATCAATTGGGCGCCGCATTGCAAGGCTCGGTTGCTGACACTGTCCATGTCTCCGAGGATTATATCTGGTTTTAAACCCTGTTCCAGCAACGCATCAGCCCCTCCGTCAACTGCTAATAGCAGGGGATGACGCTCGCGAATATAATCAGAGATTATTTTTAGATCTTGCCGATAATCCCGACCGCGAACGACCACGACCACCGGGCGGTCATGAATACTATGTTCCAAGGGGGGAATTTTCAGGGGTCCGAGGACAATATCCTTTTCCCGTTTGGCATATTCCAGCGTATTTTCAATGAACCGGTCCAGCTCCTCTGTCAGGTTGGCCCGGGTCGAGGTGAGCAGCAAATCTACCGCTTCAGCAGTCAGAGGCGCCCCCAGCTGAAACGACGCGGAACCGCCTCGAAGCCGATTGTCGGAGGAAATGGATACATCTGTTCCGTCGGCAAGACTCCACAATTCTTCGGGGACCATATCATAGAGCTTGACCCCTTTTGCCAATAAGAGCGAGGGCCCCTCATTGGGATAGCGGCCACTAATAAACTTTTCGGTATTAAGTACCGCGACGACGCCGCTGAGGGCCAGGCCTTCCGCGGCAACCAAATCCAAATCCCGGTGGCCTATCAGCGCGATATCCCCTCGTTTTAACAAAGGAATTAAATCTTTCGTCCGTCTGCCTTTCCTGAACCTGCCTGCAGTCAATTCATTCACCCCATCAAAACTAGTATTGCATGTCCTGTCCCAGCTTATCCGGGTAATGAAAAAAGGGCCGCAGCCCTTAATTTTTCAGTTTTAGTCGCAATTTATCAGCCAACAAAGCAATGAATTCGGAATTTGTCGGTTTGCCCTTGTCATTGCGTATAGTATACCGGAACATCTTGTTGATTGTTTCTAAATCACTGCGTTCCCAGGCAGTTTCAATTGCATGGCGTATTGCCCGCTCTACCCGGTTGGGAGTAGTGTGGAACCGTATTGCAATCTCGGGATAAAGACTTTTGGTGACACTGTTCAATATCGACATGTCCTCAATAACCAGAGTAATCGCCACACGTAAATATTGATAGCCTTTGATATGAGCAGGCACACCAACTTCATGCAGCATCTCGGTAATCTGGGTTTCCAAGTCCGGGCCCTTTTCAGTTGAATATGTATTGTCAGCGTGTTCACGGGTAGCTGCTGTTTCGAGACCAGCTGGATTTTGCAATTCTCGAATTCGCTTGATTAAAACCTCTATATTAAACGGTTTGAGAACATAGTAATCGGCGCCCAAACGCAATGCTTGCTGAGTTATGTTTTCTTGACCAAAAGCGGTGAGCACAATCACTCGGGGACGATACTGGCCATTTGAATTCAGTCGCTCAAGAACCCCCAATCCGTCCAAATGGGGCATAATAATATCGAGAATAAGCACGTCAGGCTGATGCTTTTCCACCTTTTCGACAGCGTCGAGTCCATTATTTGCCACAGCCAACAATTTGATATCCTGCTGTGCGGAAATAAATTCGCAAATTAAATTGCATAGTTCCCTGTTATCGTCAGCAACAACTACAGATATCATACCCTTCAATCCCCTCATTTTTTACTTACTGGAAAAACATTCTACATTAAAGTTCAAATATCCTGCAAATTATAAATTAAAGCCTCCAGATAATCTGGAGGCAGAGCCGACTCTAATTCTGACAACAAACCTGATTCAATTACCATCCATTCTGCAAAACATCCATAACCCCGATCTGGTTCATTGATAAACACATGGGTCACGGCGCCAACCAGTTTCCCCTCTTGGATAATCGGGCTACCGCTCATCCCTTGAACTATCCCGCCTGTCGCTTCCAACAGTCGGACGTCAGTGACTCTAATCACCATGCCTTTGCTAGATGGCTGATTCTGGATAAAAACTTTTTCGATCTCAATTTCAAAGCGTTCTATTTTGTCGCCTTTAACGACGGTGAGAATTTCTGCCTTACCTGTTTTTACCTGATGCCGCAATCCCAAAGGCAGCGCCTGCTGAACATTTTTTTCGGGAGTTCTGGATAAATGTCCGAAAATTCCCAGTTCAGTATTGAAATTGATACTGCCTAAAGATTGTTGCTCAGCATCCACTGTTCCTTTTTTCTCGCCCGGCTTACCCCTTGCGCCTGGCTCAATTGCGATGATCTCAGCATCCACAATGCGTCCGGATTTTAAATCCACCGGTTGGTTGCCACTGCCGTCGGTAATCATATGACCCAGCGCGCCGTAGATACCGCTTTCGGGATGATAAAAGGTCATGGTCCCTACACCGGCGGTTGTATCCCGTAACAGCAAACCCAGTCGATTTTTCTTTAGTTGCTGGCAGTACTCCGGCTGTATACGCAGTCTGATTGTTTCTCCGTCCCGCAGAACACTGAACTCCAACTCTTCCCCAGACTGGCTTAATTCGTCCAGAACAGCAGCCGACTGTTCAATATTGACCAAAGGCTTCCCCTCGACAGCAACAATTATGTCTCCCTCCTGAAAACCTGACTCACGGGCCAGTTCAATAGCGCCTGCCTCGGTGTAAACAGCATCCAGACCGCTGACCAAAACTCCCTCGTCCGATAATTTTACGGCGATGGAATGTCCCGAAGGCATCAATTCCAGGGGTGGAATAACCGTGACCCGCAAGTTACCCATGGGCAATATGCCCATGAATTTAAGCGATAAATCGTAGCTGCCAATCTCTGTTGTGTCAAACAGCATGTCATCCAGTTTTCCGGCCATATCTTGCAGGCCTTTATCCGAAAGCTCGATTCCCCAGGGCAAATCAAAATCAAACGGTTGTTCCTCACCCTGAAACAAGGTAACTTCAGTGGGGAAGCTCCCCAGCATCTTCAATGCGGGAACTGTCAACATCACGACAGTCAGTAAACACAAGCCAACGGCTGTGATTATTCTGTTTCGCAAATTGTGTGTTTCCTCCTCTACCACCACACCTGCAACCTGTATTTAGTTCTAGTTTTAAATTTGCCGTCTGGGATGCTTTATATGCTGTTAATAACTCGCTGACCTAATAATTTTCACCCAGTCTGGGAATTATATATTTTTCGGTTGGTTTTCCCTTCCTGCTTATAAAAATAAAAACAGGGTTGTTAGCACAGCCCTGTTTAAAATTTTTTAAACTGATTTTGCCTTGATTTTTCCGGCCAACCCCAACATCTCCCGGGCATGTCGAAGGGTCGCAGGTGTAACCTCTGCTCCTCCCAGCATCCTGGCCAGTTCCTCGACCCGGCCTTCCTGATCCAGTCTTCGCACCATGGTCTGGGTCCTGCCGGCTGCCGCTTCCTTCATAATGTAATAATGGCTGTCCGCCATAGACGCTACCTGTGGCAGATGCGACACACAGAGCACTTGCCTTTGTATCGAGACGGAGGCGAGCTTTTCTGCAACTGCCTGGGCTGCCCTGCCACCAATCCCAGCATCAACCTCATCGAAAACAATGGTTTGCACCGGCTGCGCTGTTGCCAGGATGTTGAGAATTGCCAACATAATTCGGGACATCTCGCCGCCGGAAGCTATTTTTGCCAAGGGTTTTAAGGGCTCGCCCGGGTTGGGTGCAATCATGAACTCCACCTGATCAACTCCGGTTTCCGTGGCCTGTAGATTTTTCGCGTCCACAGGTATTCCTGTTTCTGATTCTGTACAATCGAACTGAACCTCAAACCGGCTGTTTTTCATCTGCAGATAACTGAGCTCGGCTACGATTTTCTGAGCTAGATCAACAGCAACTCTACGTCGGCAAGCAGATAATTTACCCGCCGCTATTCCGGCATTGCGGGAAACTTCTTTGATCTCCGTCACCAACTGCCCATGCCTCTGTTCAGAAGCCCGTATCGCCTCAATCTCCGCAGTTTTTTGTTCCAGCCAGTTGAGTACAGCTTCAACGGAGCCACCATATTTTCGTTTCAAATCATTAATCAAATCCAGGCGCTGCTCTAATTCCTCCAAGCGTTGCGGATCGAAATCAAAGCCGTCAACAAACTGGCGCAACTGCCGGGCACTCTCTTCTATTGTATACAATGATTCCTCCAATTGTCCGGCTGCCTGATCTAAACTGCCGTCCAAACCATCAAAACGCTTTAATCCTTCCACCAGCGCGCCAAGGATTTGCACCACTGCCGGCTGCAGCTCCTCCCCCTGATAGAGATTGCTATAACCTTGTTCACAAAGCTCCAGCAATTGCCGGGCGTTTAGCAACAGTTTCCGTTCAGCCAACAGCTTATCTTCTTCGTCTGCTTCAAGTTCCGCCTGCTGAATTTCATTGATTTGGTATTGGAGCAAGTCCAACGTACGTTCCCGTTCAAACTCATCACCATGCAGCGAAGCCAGCTCAGTTTGGAGCGTTCGAAGCTCTTGCCATAAACTATGGTACTCTTGTCGCAAGCACAATAGTTCTTGGCCGCCGAAACTATCTAAGATTGCCAGATGGGCAGCGGGATTGAGAAGCGTCTGGTGCTCATGCTGGCCGTGGATTTCCACCAAAACGGCGGAAACCTCCCTGAGCTGGGCGAGGTTTACCGGCCGACCGTTAATCCGGGCCTGACTTTTACCCCCGGCATACACTTCCCGCTGTAAAATTACAGTCTCGTCTCCTGAATCGAGCCCGTTGGCCGCCAGCAGCTCCCCTACTATTTCCGAGCTGTCGAACTGAGCTGTTACCACTGCCCGCTCAGCGCCGCTGCGTACCAATTCGGATGAAGCCCGGGCGCCTACCACCTGATTTAGGGCATCGATGATGATTGATTTACCGGCGCCGGTCTCACCAGATAGGATGTTCAAGCCACTGCTCAGTGAGATTGTCAGTTTATCGATTAGTGCAAAATTCTCGATGCTGAGTTCCCGCAACATCTCGACTCCCCCTTACCCCCTCCGGGTTTGTTCCATAAGTTTACAGCGCAAGATATCAAAAAAGTTTTTCCCTCGCAGGCGAATTAGCGCAGTAACATAACGGGAATGTTCGATTTCTACCCGATCTGAATTTTGTAGATACATACTGTGCTGACCGTCGACAGTCAGGACAATTTCCTGTTGGGGGGAGCCGACATCGACTGTAATTTTTGCCGACTGATCGACCACCACCGGACGCGTCTGTAGTGTATGGGGACAAATAGGCGTTATTACGAACACGCGGACGTTGGGCGAAATAATCGGCCCACCGGCAGACAAAGAATAGCCGGTTGACCCCGTGGGCGTTGACACAATTAGCCCGTCTCCATGATAATTGCCGACCAGGACCCCATCCACATACCCGTCGAGACGGATAATCCGGGAAAGCGGTCCCTTGGTGATTGTCGCTTCATTGAGGGCAAAGGTCTGCTCAACCAGTTGACCTGAACGCAGAACCCGGACGCTTAACATGCTCCGCTTCTCAATAAAGTATTCGCCGTTGACCAGCTTAGCCAGATCTGTCTCCAACTCGGCAAGATCAACTTCCGTTAAAAAACCCAGGTGACCCAGGTTTACCCCCAAAAACGGGATGTTTAGCGTACAATAATGACGGGCGACGCTGAGAAATGTACCGTCACCACCCAAAACCATAATCAGATCTACAGGCGGCAACGGCCCGCAGGTTTCCAGCTTCTGCTCGCCGCAATTCAGTTCCTTTTGGCACCAAACTGTAATTCCCTGCTTGCGCAGACATGCATAGATGCGCTCCGCCACCTGCTGAACGTTTGGCTTGGCCATATTTGCAATGATTGCTACTGATTTCATAATATCTACCTCAACAAAAGGTACAGCACAGCGCCAAGACAAAGCGCCGTCGCCATAGCCAGAATATGTTGAACAATCCTCCGATTACTGATTACAATCGTTCGCAATTTTCCCTTGTCCATATCGACACTGATTATGCCGTGGGGATTAAAAGCAATCTGATATTCCAGGATCCTGCGGCGAATATCGGCGTTCCGTACCGAACTGGTACCGGACCGAGCATTTACCTCCACCACATACTTTTTAAACCCGCTGGTGACTACCAAATCCGCCCGCACTTTTTGCAGATGCTTGCGCTCGTCAATGCGAAAGTCCAAATATTTTACCACAGCCAGCGCCCGAATCCTATAACCCTGCTCTTGCAAAAACTCGGCCGCTTCATGTTCGAGCTTGCGAGGTGTTTCCCGGTATCCATACCAATCCCGCACAAATCTGTAGAGCAAAATCAAAAACGCGAAACTGCAGATCAGTGCATAGTCAAAAGCTGTAAGCAAGGGACCACCCCCTGAAAAGCGTTCCCTGTATAATTCCACAAACGCCACGCTATTCCTGCGATTAACAAAAAAAAACCGGAAAACGGTTTTTCAGAAATTTGCCTGTGCAGCGTCAACGACCTCAGCGGGAGTCGGAGGATTGCTAGAGAACCGGGAATCAAAGCCTCCATGGGCCAGATACTCAATATTGCCCTGGGGGCCCTGGATAGGTGAAAAATCCAAGTGGGACAAATAAAACCCCTCTTTCCTGGCCACAGTCAACACCGAATCCAAAACCTGAACATGAATCTCAGGATCCCTTACTACTCCTTTTTTGCCGACCTGCTCCCTGCCCGCCTCAAACTGCGGTTTGATCAACATCACCACTTCTGCCGGCGGCGCAAGTAAACGGGCGATTACCGGCAACACAAGGCGAAGGGAAATAAAAGCGACATCTATACAGCAAAAATCCGGCACGCCCGCGGTGAAAGCCTGCGCTTGGAGATGTCGAATATTGGTCCGTTCGAGATTAATTACCCGCTCATCTTCCCGCAGTTTCCAGGCAAGCTGGCCGTAGCCGACATCGACAGCGTAGACCAAGACTGCCCCTGACTGGAGGCAGCAGTCGGTAAACCCGCCTGTGGACGCGCCAACATCCAATACGATGCGACCGCCCACTTCAAGGCCGAATTCATCGATAGCTTTAGCAAGTTTGAGTCCGCCCCTGCTGACATACGGGTTGGGCTCACGTAAACTGACGACGGTCCCCTCTGCAATCAAAAATCCGGCCTTGTCCACAGTTTCGCCATTAACCATTGCCTGGCCAGCCATTATCAGGGACCGGGCACGGGCACGGGTTTCCGCAAGGCCACGCTCGACAAGAATCAAGTCCAGCCTTTTTTTTCCTGCCATTGACTGCCGCCATCCTCCATTATTTTATCAACTGCGTCAACGATATCGGAGCTGGTCAGCCTGCAAACGGTTGATAACTGCTGATGTGTGCCGTGGGTAACAAAACCGTCACCAACCCCCAGCAGACGGAGACTGGGCGTAAGTCCCGCCATGCTGCAAAACTCAGCGATTGCGCTGCCAAGGCCGCCGGCCGTCACGTGCTCCTCCACAACAACCACTCGTCCGCACCGTCCTATGGTCTGGGAAAGCAAATCTTTATCCAGGGGTTTGACAAACCGGGGGTTGATTACCGCGGCGCTAATCCCCCTGACGGCCAATTGACTTTGGGCCTCCAGGACAGCAGGCAAGGTGGTGCCCAAACCAATCAGAACCAGATCCCGGCCATCCCGCAACAATTCGCCTTTACCCAGCGCCATCGGCGTAGACAAGGTAACAGGCAGCTTTTTGGCGCCGCCCCGGGGGTAACGGACAGCAATCGGTCCGTTATGCTGAACGGAGAGTTGCAACATTTGCTCAAACTCCCGGTAATCCTTGGGCATCATTATTGCCATATTGGGGATCGCACGCAGCATCGAGATATCAAACAAGCCGTGATGCGTCTCTCCATCCGCGCCCACCAGGCCGGCCCGATCCACAGCAAACACCACGGGCAACTCGGGCAGGCAGACATCATGGAGGATTTGGTCATAGGCCCGTTGCAAAAAAGTAGAGTATACAGCCACCACCGGCCGATAGCCGGAACGGGCCAAACCAGAGGCGAGGGTTACCGCATGTTGTTCCGCAATGCCTACGTCGATGAACCGTCCGGGAAACCGCTGGGCAAATTTTGTAAGGCCTGTACCGTCAGGCATGGCAGCTGTAATTGCCACGATTCGAGGATCATTTTCAGCCAGGGCGCATAATTTTTCTGAGAAAACGCTGGTATAGGAATCACCGTTGTTTTTTTTCAGCTCCCCAGTCTCTTTGTCAAAGGGTCCGACACCATGATAAAGAGCTGGATTTAATTCCGCCGGTTTATAACCCTTGCCTTTGTTGGTAATTGTATGAATCAGAACCGGACCCTGGTACTGTTTCGCTTTTGCCAGAACCTTCTGCATGGCGCCGATATTATGACCGTCTATCGGCCCTAGGTATGTGAAGCCCAGCTCTTCAAATATCATTCCGCTGACCAAAAGGTATTTCAGGCTGGATTTGACCCTGTCCATTGTCTTGTAAACTGTGTCGCCAATCGCAGGAATCCTGCGCAATAAAAACTCAATGTCCTGCTTGGTCCGGGTGTATTTTGGATCTGTCCGCACCCGGCTTAAATAGGCGGAAAGACCGCCAACATTTTCAGCAATTGACATCTCGTTATCATTGAGAATCACTGTTAGATTGCAATGCAAACACCCGGCATGGTTCAGGGCTTCAAATGCCATGCCGCCAGTAAGCGCACCGTCGCCAATCACAGCAACAACATGATAATCGTCCTGGTTTAAGTCCCGGGCGATGGCCATTCCCAGGCCAGCGGAAATCGAGGTGCTGCTATGCCCAGTTTCAACTATATCGTGACTGCTCTCAGAACGTTTGGGAAAACCGGAAAGCCCGCCAAATTGGCGTATCGTCTTAAACCGATTGCGGCGCCCGGTTATCAGTTTATGCACATAGCACTGATGCCCTACATCCCAGATAATTTTATCTGTAGGTGAATCAAATACGCTGTGTAACGCCAGGGTAAGCTCAACAACACCGAGATTGGATGCCAGATGGCCGCCGGTATTGCTGACAACAGCTACAAGCTCTTGGCGAATCTCCTCCGCCAACTTATTAAGTTGATTGACAGACAAATTTTTTAAGTCCGTTGGTTGGGCTATTGAATCCAAAATTCTCTCCATATTAAGCGCCTCGCTTTCCAGGCCAAAGCTTTTGAACGTAAAATATTACTCTTCCGGCAATCATTAATATATCCGGCGCCCTGTTAATAGCCAAGGTCTTGCCAATCCCCTTGCCGCCAACCGTCAGGGAGGCAACCAATGCGGTTAGAATTATACTTAAGTATGTGCTTTCTGCAATAATATTATCAGTGGCCAGTTGAAAGATGATTGCCGTAGCTGCAGCACCACTGATAATTCCACTGATATCTCCGACCACATCATTGCAGAACGTGGCTACCTGCTCGGAATTTTTGGCCAGAGACAATGCCTGGCGGGCGCCAGGCAATCGTTTAGCGGCTTTGGCGTTCAGTGGTGGCAAAGAGGAAACTGCGGCAGCAGTGCCGATTGTATCAAACACAACCCCCAGCAAGATTATTGCCAGCAAGACCAATAACGACCCAATGAGTCCAAGCCAGCCTAAAAGTGATTGGGAAACAATATTAAAAAACAAGGATAAAAAAAAAGTCCATAATAAAATATTGCGCAACCAACGCATTGACTGCTTACCGTTAGCCAAAAGAACTCACCTCTGACTTCCGACTTCAATTCCGATTCAGACATCTTATATGTAAGGGGTGGTAGCTTGGCAAGTAAATGCTGCGGCTTAGGTCTAGCAGGTTTTCCCAACGGTTCACCAGCTGTCGCCAGACTGGCGGTTCCCCTTTAAGCCCCGCCCCGACTAACGTCGGCGCCAGATAGCCACTGAGACCGCACTTTAATCCCTGCCAAGCCTCTTTACAGAACAGCCTAGGAGCTTTCCTCAACGGTACAACCCTCTGCCCTAGCCTCTTTTGCAATTTAGGTTTCAAGCGCCTGAGCACAGTTGGCGTAGGCCAACGCCAGCTGCGCGGAATACCGCAATCCACCTATTTCGCTCAAGGCAGGCTACACTGCACACAGCCCCTCTTAATATCGGTCGGAACCGCATACAGGTTCTTCCCAAGCCGTAGCACTATACCCTCTGCATAGCGCCACGCACTTGGGTCTCCACGAAGGCGGGGTCAACGCCTACATGCCCTTGTAGATCGCCCCATCCTTCTTAACTCCCAGCACCAACCCCCAACGGGGCGTCGGCAGCCGGCACCAGGAACTTCATCGATGTGCCCTTTGACGGATTTTTAGGCCCGCCCTCAGACAGAGGTGCACCGACTAGGATACTGCACCACCCTGAATGGTATTATCAGTTTAACATTTATACGATACTCATACAATATATAATAATCTCTGAGAATCCATTTTCTTCAAGTTAATAAATATGCAATTAAACCACCTAAAACCGCACCGGAAAAGACTTCAAAAGGCGAATGTCCTAGCAATTCTTTTAATTTTTCTTTTTCATTGACCAAATTGCTGCCATGGTAGAGGCGCGGAATCAGTGTATTGAGAATTCGGGCCTGCTTACCTACTGCCCGGCGCACACCAGCTGCATCATACATCACTATTAACGCCAGCACCAAGGCAATCGCAAAAGCCGTGGAATCCCAACCTTCTACAATACCCACGGCGGTAGTCAAAGCAGAAACGAAAGCAGCATGGGAGCTTGGCATGCCGCCGGCTCCCACCAGCCGGCTGAGGTTGAGCTTACGGTGGGTTAATAGGTCAAAGAACACCTTTAACAGCTGGGCAACTGTCCACCCCGCCAATGAAACCCAAAAAATTTTGTTGTCAAAAAACATCTCGCCGCCTCCTTAGCTGCTGCGCTCACTGAGATTAAGGGCCAACTGCCGCAGGTGCTCACCTCTGGGGCCAAAATCCTCTATACTGGCAACAGCCCGTTCTGTGTACTGGGCGACCATTGTTCGTGCCTTGTCGACGCCCCAGAAATCAACAATTGTTTTTTTGCCGGCCCGGGCATCAGCTCCCGGCTCTTTGCCCAGCTCATTGACATTGCCCACCACGTCAAGGATGTCATCAACAATTTGAAAACACAGTCCCAAGGCCTCGGCATATGTGGTCAGGGTCTGCAACTGCTTGTCGGAAGCATTTGCGGCAATTGCGCCCAAGCGAACAGCCGCCCGCAGCAGCGCGCCTGTCTTGCGGCTGTGCATAGCCAATAAATCAGTTTCAGTGGCGACTTGGCCGAGAATATCTATAACCTGACCCGCGACCATTCCCTGGGGACCCGCATCTTTCGCCAATTCCCTGACCATGGCGACAGTAGTTTCCGGTTTCCGCTGGGTCAGGCTGATGATTGCAAACGCCTCGGTCAGCAAAGCGTCGCCGGCCAAAATCGCCATTCCATCGCCAAAAACTTTATGGTTGGTTGGTTTGCCCCGGCGCAGATCATCATCATCCATGGCCGGCAGGTCATCGTGAATTAGGGAATAGGTGTGCACGAATTCCAAGGCCACAGCTGCGTCTAAGGCACATTCATGTTCCGCACCGCAGGCTTCAGCAGCAGCCAGAGTCAATACCGGCCGCAGACGTTTGCCACCGGCAAAAAGAGAGTATTGCATCGCTTCCCGCAAAAGCGACGGGCTGTCAAGCCACTGCAGATGCCGCTCCATTGCGGCCTCCACCAACAGGCAGCGTTCTTGGATATAAGAGTTCAGATTAAAGCTATTCGTCATTTCCGGCCAGCTTTTCCAGTTTTTGCTCGGCAGTTTTCAGTTCCTGGTCGCAGACCTTAATCAAATTGCTGCCTTCTTCAAACAATGTAAGCGCTGCTTCCAAATCAGCATCCCCCTGCTCCAGGGTATGGACAATTTCTTCCAGGCGGCGCAGGGCATCTTCAAACTTAAGTTTCTCCTTTGCTTCCATCAGCTTTGCTCCCTTCAACAGCTTGCACCAGCGCCCGGGCGCTTCCATCCTGGAGTTGGATTGTAATGTCTTGGCCTGGCCGCAACTGACACACACTGTTTATTATATCCGTTTCAGTTCTGATTAGCGAATACCCGCGTCTCAGTACGTTCCGAGGGTTAAGATCCTCCAGGCGGTTATTGAGAGCAGACAAACGGTTTCGCCTGGCATCGAGCAAATTTTGTAAAATTGTCTGCAGTTTGTATGCAGTGTAATCGAGATTTTGCCGGGGCTGCAAAAGCAGCTGCCAGGGTCTTGTAAGAATTGGTCTGCTCCGCAACCGGCTAAAATCACTATGGACGGCAGTGAGTCGTCCCTGTATTGCCTGACGCAGTCGCTGGTCAAAGCCGGCCATTTGCTGGAGTACGGCAGCCCGCTCGGGTACCACCAGTTTAGCGGCGGCAGTCGGTGTCGCGGCCCGAACGTCCGCGGCAAAATCACAAATTGTATAATCAGTTTCGTGCCCGATGGCGCTGACCACAGGAATCGGACAAGCCGCCACCGCCCGGGCAACAGCTTCCTCATTAAACACCGATAATTCCTCCAGCGAGCCGCCTCCCCGGGTAATTACGATCACATCCAGTTCTAGTCTGGATAGATTGTTTAAAGCTGTAATTACCGAACTTGCCCCGCCAAGCCCCTGCATCAAAGCCGGGGCCAGCAAGGTAGTTAACGGCCACCCCTGACCGCTAGCGGTAGTAAGGAAATCCTGAAGCGCGGCGCTTCCCGGAGCGGTTATCAGGCCAATCCGGGCAGGAAAAGCAGGAATGGACTGTTTGCGCTCCCGAGCAAACAGTCCTTCAGCTTCCAGCTTATTTTTTAATTGAGCGAAAGCAAGGGCCAACGCTCCCTGCCCCGCAGGTTCCATGGAAAAAACATTTAACTGGTAATTGCCGCCCCGCTTATACACTGTCACATCGCCCCGGAGATATACCTTGTCTCCATCAGAGGGCGTAAAGAGCAGGCGCTGATTCCAGTTTCTGAACATTACGCATTTAATTGCACAATCACGATCTTTGAGTGTGAAATACATATGTCCGGAACCATGGTGGACGAAATTGGAGATTTCGCCCACCACAACTGTATCATAAAGAGCGGGAGCCTGCTCGATTGCCCGCTTGACCGCATCAGTGAGCTCACTGACGGTAAGCGCCCGGGCAGAATCTAGCATTTGGAAGCGGCAAGGATTGTGTTGTGGAGCAGCATGGTAATCGTCATCGGCCCCACGCCGCCGGGAACCGGAGTGATGCTTCCCGCAACGTTCAAAGCGGTTTCGTATTCCACGTCGCCAACCAGCTTATCATCCACGCGATTGACGCCCACATCAATAACCACCGCGCCAGGTTTAATCATGTCGCCGGTAACGAACTCAGGGCGCCCGACAGCAACAATCAAGACATCGGCATTCTTGGTATGGGCGGCCAAGTCTGCGGTCCGGGAGTGACAGATTGTAACGGTGGCATGCTCCCGCAGCAAAAGCAGGGCAATCGGCTTGCCGACGATATTGCTCCGTCCGACGACAACAGCGTTTTTGCCTTTGAGGTTCACACCCTCCTGGGCCAGAAGTTCCATGATGCCGTAGGGGGTGCATGGAAGCAGACTGTCCTCACCAACCAGCATCCGGCCGGCGTTGATGGGATGGAAGCCGTCCACATCTTTGGCAGGATTGATGGTTTCCAGGACCTTCAACTCATCGATATGCTTGGGCAGCGGCAGCTGGACAAGAATGCCGTGAATCTTGTCATCGGCGTTGAGTTTTTCCACCAGATCCAGCACGGTTTGCTCGCTGACATCGGCGTCCAGGCGATGGACTTCGGAATAGAGACCTACCTGACTGCAGGCCTTGGCTTTCATCCTTACATAGGTGGCAGATGCAGGGTCATCGCCGACCAAAACTACAGCCAGTCCGGGAACAATGTTTTTTTCTGCCTTTAGCTTGGCAACCTTTTCGGTCATGTCCTTGCGTAGCAGCTTGGCAACCTGTTTGCCGTCAATGATCTTCGCACTCATTTAGTTCGCCTCCTCATTTTTACTGGTAAGGTATTTATCGATGGCCTGGGCTGCAACTTTACCCGCACCCATTGCCTTGATAACTGTGGCTGCGCCGGTCACAACATCGCCGCCGGCATAAACACCGGGGATGCTGGTGCGACCGGTTTCCGGATCAGCGATGATATTGCCCCATTTGCTGGTCTCAAGACCGGAAGTGGTTCGAGGAATCAGGGGGTTCGGGCCCTGCCCAATGGCAACGACCACCACATCCACCGGGAACACGAATTCAGAGCCGGCAATCGGTACCGGCCGCCGGCGGCCTGATTGATCTGGCTCGCCCAGCTCCATTTTTACGCACTTCAGGCCGTTTACCCAACCCTTTTCATCGCCCAAAACTTCAATTGGATTGGTAAGGAGATTGAAATTAATCCCTTCTTCGCGGGCATGTTCAATTTCTTCAATCCGGGCCGGCATTTCCTTCTCGGAACGGCGGTAGACAATGTGTACTTCCTCGGCGCCCAATCGCAGCGCCGTCCGGGCAGCGTCCATAGCCACATTGCCGGCGCCAACGACGGCCACCCTTTTGCCCACATGAATTGGTGTCTCCCATTTGGGGAACATGTAGGCCCGCATCAGATTGGTCCGGGTGAGAAACTCGTTGGCAGAATACACACCATTGAGGTTTTCGCCGGGAATGTTGAGGAAATAAGGCAATCCTGCTCCGGAACCTACAAACACCGCCTCATAGCCTTCTTCTGTCATCAGCTCTTCGATGGTAACTGTCCGGCCGACGACAACATTCAGCTGAATTTCTACGCCCAGTTTTTTAAGATAGTCAATCTCCCGCTGGACAATTGCCTTGGGCAGACGGAACTCCGGGATTCCATACATCAGAACGCCGCCCGGCTGATGGAAAGCTTCAAAGATTGTAACCCGGTACCCTTTACGCACCAGCTCACCGGCAACGGTCAAACCGGCAGGGCCGGAGCCGACAACAGCCACTTTCGGGCCGGTCAACGGCACGGGCTCAACTTCTTTGTTGCTGTTGGCCGCTTCCCAATCGGCGGCAAAGCGCTCTAGGCGGCCAATGGCCACCGGCTCATTTTTAATGCCGACGATACAAACCTGTTCGCACTGCTCTTCCTGGGGACAGACCCGACCGCAGACTGCCGGCAGGCTGTTTTTGTCCTTGAGAATATCAGCCGCGCTTTGGTAATCTTTTTCAGCTATTTTAAGAATGAATGCAGGAATATTTATCCCCACCGGACAACCCTCGATACAGCGGGGGTTTTTGCATTGCAGGCAGCGGAGCGCTTCCGCGATTGCGGTATCTTCGTCATAACCGTAGGGGACTTCATCGAAGTTCTTTACTCGCTCCTCCGCAGGCTGGGCGGGCATTGGATGTTTTTTGGGGACAATCTTTGCCATCAGCACTCACCTCCCACTTTTTTCTCCATCTCTTTGTACATCTCCAGGCGTCTTACTTGCTCGTCAAAATCCAGTTCATGGGCGTCAAAAGCGGGACCGTCGACACATGTAAACTTGACCTCTCCGCCCACTGTGACCCGACAGCCACCACACATGCCGGTGCCGTCTACCATCATCGAGTTCAGGCTGACAATGGTTTTAATTTCGTATTTACGAGTTAACTCGGCGACAGCGCGCATCATCGGAATTGGTCCAACAGCGATTACAAAGTCCGGTTTCTTGCCCTCATCAATCAGTTTCTGCAGAACATCGGTAACAAAGCCTTTGTGACCTTTGCTGCCATCATCGGTGGTGACGAATGCCTGATTGCTGACAGCGGCCATTTCCGCTTCAAAGAACAATAGCTCAGCGGTACGAGCGCCGATAATTGTCGTCACATTATACCCTTGCTCATGAAGTGCTTTTGCTTCCGGATACACAGGTGCAACGCCTACCCCGCCGCCAATACAGACGACATTTTTTCCTTCTGGATGCTCAGTTGGTTCCCCCAATGGTCCCAGCAAGTCGGGGATGCTATCGCCCACCGCCAAAGCTCCCAGGAGTTGAGTTGAATGCCCAACCTCCTGGAAAACCAAAGTTATTGTGCCTTGCTCCCGATCAAAGTCGGCGATAGTCAACGGGATCCGTTCACCTTGTTCGTGGACCCGGAGAATCACAAACTGGCCGGGCTGGGCACGCCGGGCAATCATTGGCGCTTCAACCCTGAACAGCTTGAGAGTAGGAGCCAGTTCCTGCTTTTCAATAATTTTAAACACTGGTCAAGTCCCTCCCTTATAAAAGCTCAAATATTAAATTTCGCTCATAAAGCACAGATTCCTCCCCAATTAGGGAAATACAGCAAAAAACCCGCCTTGCGGGTCAATTTTTCCACGCCAGAACAGCGGCGCCGATGGCATGGTCCCGGGCCGTTTCCAGGCTGGCATATCGCAGCCTCAGGCCACGCAGGCGGTGATCCAGGCGTTGACGAATCCGCTGATTGGAGATTACGCCCCCAACCAGCAAGACATCCGACAGCCGTGTGTGGTCGCAGGCATGCAGCAAGGCCTTTTCCAGACCCTTGGCAACGCAGTCTTCCACGCCCCGGGCAATTTCTGTCGGCTCAGACTGGCCCACCAGGCGCAGCGCCGCGCTTAAGGGGCCGGAAAAACTCATATCGCAGCCCTCAACCGGACTGGCCAGACGCACCTCACCCTTGGCTTTACGGGCCAACTGCTCTAATTGCGGGCCGGCAGGAAAGTCCAGACCCAGGGCAACTCCCACCCGGTCGACAAATTGACCGGCATTCAAATCTCTGGTTGCCCCCAAAACAGTTACGCTGGGTGTAGATGACCAGCGCACATGTAAGATTTCACTGGTGCCGCCAGAAACATGGGCGGCAATAAATTCCTCGCCCTGCTCCGGCCACCAGGACAATGACCAGAGAGCAGCCGCCAGATGATTCGCCTGGTGACTGCATTCATGCACCGGCACAGACAGTCCCCTTGCCAAAACCCGGGCGAAATTGGCGCCGACAGTAAAAACCGGCATATAAGACCCCGACTGATCCCGGGGCCGGACGCTGACGCCAACGGCTGATAGTTGCTGGAAGTCAATCGCCAACTGCTCGACCAAATCAGGAAGGTTTTGGAGATGTTGGAATACAGCTTCCGACTGACGCAGGCCGTGGCTGCCTGCGGGCACTTGGAGCAAACGGCGCTGTTGGGCAATTAGGTTGGCCGGCTCATCTAACACTGCCACCGAAGTTGTATAATTGCTGGTGTCTATGCCCAGGACACTCATTTTAAGGTTCCAACTCCTGGGCCAGCGTTTCTTTGTTTTTACGCACCGTTTCCAACAATCCATTGATATAGCCGGCGGATTTATCGTTTCCATAGGCCTTGGCCAGCTCCACCGCTTCATTTATCGCAACAGCTTCCGGCACGGTGTCGCGCAATAGCTCAAAAATACCGATGCGCAATATCGCCTTGTCCACCCGGGGAAGACGCTCACTGGACCAGCCTCTGCTGTATCTAGCAATAAGCTCATCTAAAGCAGGCTTGACGGCATTTACACCATCAACCAAGGTCGACAAATATTCCGCATCAACTTGCTTGGGAAAATACTCTATTTCCTGATTACAATCTGGTTCAGTGCCAAAGTCAGTCTGATAGACAATGCGAAAGGCTAATTCCCGTGTTGCTCTTCTGGCCACGGCCGTTCCTCCTTGCAAAAAAAAGCGCCGCCTCTTAGCGCAGCGGTAACAGGCGTCGCAAAATAGTCTCTAAACCTTCGTCACCATCCAGAGCCTTGCCGACCAGATACCCGGCCACAGCACAGAGAATGATAAACGCGGTTTTCCAAAATCCAAACATAGCCCACAAAAGACCAATAACAAGACCGACAATAGTGCCGATAATCCGACCGCCGGCCGACCTGAGACTAGACAATAAATCTTTCATAGCATTACCTCCTATCGGAGTTCAACCCGACTGCGGGCGCTGGCTACGTTCTCCACCAATACCTTAACTTCTTCAATCGATATCCCGGCAATCCGATAAACATGGTCGCGGATTACCTTTTGCAGTTGGGCGCTCAGCTCGGGAATGCTGTCTTCTGTTGCCACCACAGTGCGTATGTACACTCCCAACGCCTCATTACGATTATAGAAACTGGCCTTGATTTCCCGCACGCCCCGAACCTGGGACGCGGCTTGGTTGATTAGGGTTTCAATTGCCGTAAGCGCAATCCGCACTTCCCCTTCTTCTGCCTGAATTATTACCGAATTGGGGGTGGGATCACGGTCAACAACGCGAAACTGGACAAAAAACAACCACAAAGAAATTCCGGCTATAAACGCGAATAATAACGAGAACTGCCAGTTTGCGAAAACCGTTTCCAGAACATTGACCGCGAACTCCAATAACGCAGCGCTAAAGTGCATCACCGTCAGAAACCCCGCCAAAACTGCAATTGCTAATACCCACAGTGCTGTCAATAATGCCTTAACCAAAAATAACTCCCCCCTTGTTCAGCGTTTACTTAGAGCCGGGCTGATGATGAAGCCGTCTCGCCCTCGGCCAGGGCCTGAAGCTTAACGCCCTGAACGTGAACATTCACCTGGACAACATCGAGACCGGTCATCCCCTCAATCGCTTGTTTTACATTCTTTTGCACTTGCTCGGCTACTTCCGGAATGTTGATGCCATAATCAACAATTAGACATAAATCAACTGCTGTCTCCACTTCGCCGACAGCAACTTTCACACCCTTGCTCAGATTGCGCTTGCCAAGCATTTCTGCAATACCGCCAACAAAACCGCCACTCATACCGGCCACACCCTCTATTTCGATAGTGGCGAGACCAGCGATAATTGACACAACTTCGTCGGCAATTTTAATTGAGCCGTAAGTATGCTCACTTAATACCTTTTGTTCGTCAGTCATTGTCTACACACCTCCACACTAGTATAAAAAAACCAAAGGCGTTTATTCTTTAAGTTTAGTTCATTATAACAAAATTAGCAATCAATTACCACCTGCTATTTTCCTGATTGGGCAGTCACATTGATTTTATCTGGAGCGATATCGGTGCTGTTCATCACAATATGGATAATCAGACTGACCTCGGGAGTACTGAGCTCGCCGGCGCTGACAATTAAAAATGCCGCGTCATTCTGCAAAATTAAAACAGCGTTATCATAACCTTGGGCTTTGACGGCATTTTCCACCAGCATTTCCGTCTCCATTAGCCCGTGGAGGTCTAGGAGTTTCTGTTCTGCCTCCCGCTTGGCCTCATCACTGATATTTGGATTATCAATCATTTGGTTCAAGACATCAAGTTCCCGGCTCCGCACCCGTTCCCGTTCCAGCCGGTATTCGATAAAAAATTCTTCGCCGCTGCTAAACTGCCATTCGGCGGGGTCGTTCTCCTCAAACAAAGTTTCTTCCGCCTCCTCATCTTCTTCCTTTACGTCATCCAGCCCGGGTGTAACCGGGTCCGGGGTTTGGGCGGTAAAATCCAAATGCTCCCAAAGGCCGCCGGCCGTCACAACCAAATATCCGGCGGCGACAACCAACACAACCAATGAAAACATCACCACCGACCGGGGTATTTTCAACATTTTCAACCCTCCTACCTTCCTTTTTGTATAGTAACCCGATATGCAGGTGTGTCCAAGGCCCCCTGCACTGCCTCCAACAATCGCTGCCGTACCCGGGGATTGTCGGCATTACTGGATACAATCAGCACTCCCCGGACTTTAGGGCGAATAACCTGGGTGACAACCGGTTGCTCCTGCCCGCCATTGCGGACAATTACCAGCTGGCCCCGCTCATCGTACTCAACCTGCTCCCTTACTCCGCCCTGGGCATCCTCTTCAAAAACCGTTCGTTCCCGCTCCTCGTGATTCCAGGCATAAACCATTTCCTGTTCATCGTCCAAAGTCAGAAATACCGAGATACGCCCGGCGCCATCAATGGTTTTCAAGATTCGTTCCAACTCCGCTTGCAGCTGGGTCTGGTAATCGGGCTGACTCTGCACATAACCACCGGGTGGATCGTCAACGCCCGCCGGCATTTGGCAACTTCCCGGCAGCACCAGCAGCATCACGCCCAAAGCCCCCAATATTCCCAGGAGCAGTTTGTTAGCGCCGGCACGCTTTTTCACCTGCTGAAAATAGCCCTTTAAATTCACGTTCATTGCTCCCCCCGCTTAATTGAGAGTCTGAGGACAGGTTCGGTCGACCTGTTTAATTCGTTTGGTCGGATTCCGTAAACTGCCGCTCAAGTTCTGAATGCATGTATAGGCTCACTGACTCTACCGGCAGGTCCACCCGCTCCGCCAAGGCAAAAATCAAATCGTCATTCGCCAGTTCCAGATAATCGCGGGAGTCCTCGCCCCCTATACGCACCGATTCGATGGCGAATGCTCCCCCTGTTTTCGGAGCGATTAACACCGCCAGTGAATTAACTGCAACCATGTTGCCATGCTCATCTAGTTCCAAGTCCAGACGCACTCTTGTTTCGGTGCCGGGATAACGCCGGTTCACTGTCGGAGTAAGCTGCTGGGCCAATTGCTGCTCTACCATTTCCTGTGCATCCAAACTTCCCAGTTGATCCTCACCGTTTTCTGGGTAAGTGCTTATTGTCAATCCCAGTTCCGAGTCCGCCAGAAATTGCTCTGGATTCCATCCCTGGCCCAATAAGTCCATCACCGGTTGTAAAAGCATTGCCAGAATCAACAAACCTACCACCAATCGACAGTATGTTTTAAAAGTGTTGCTTGGCAGCAGCAGTTCAAAAAAACCCGCCAAAATTGCCAACAGAATCAGTTTCCGCACTAATTCGTAGAGCGTTTGCAAGCAGCGCTCACCTCACCATCACCATCAGATTCGCTGATGCCACCAGAATTGTAACCACAAAGAAAAACATCAGTGCGGCCGCGGTCAGGGTGCCAATCAGCACAAAGAGGAAGCCGGCCATTGTATCCAACGTGCCACTGATTCCATCTTCGCCCAAAGGCTGAATCAATGCCGCCGTCAGCCGATAGATCACTGTGATTACAAACAATTTTAGAATCGGGAACACACAGATGACTGTCAGCATCACCAAACCAAAAACACCCACCGAGTTTTTGAGCACCAGGGATGCTCCCGCCACCGTCTCAAAGGCATCGGCAAACATTCCACCCACCACCGGCACCGCCGCCTTGGCGGCGAATTTACCAGTCCGCAAGGCAACACCATCAGCGATTGTGGCCACCGTCCCGTTGATGACAGTCACACCCACAAACAGCGTCAACAGTAGGCCCAATATCCAAACTGCGCCATCTTTAAGAAAGCCGGCAAGACGCTGTAGCCCAAGGCCGGACATCATTTTGTCCACCAACGCCAGGACCATAGCCAAAAACAAGAGCGGCATAATCACATTACTGATAATAAAACCAATCACCGCCGCAGCGGTAAACAACAGGGGTTGAAACACAGCCGCCGCCGCAAGGCTGCCCATGCCAGCCAGCAGGGCCAACAAAACCGGTACCAATGCCATGGTGAAGTCGGACATCGCACCCACCACTTCACGGACCATGCCACTGGCCACCGTAAAACTATGCACACTCACGGAAAACAGAACCAAAAACACTACCGCACGGCCAACCCGGGCCACTCCATCATTGCCAAAGGCCGCTTGCAATCGGTTTAGCACTGCCGCCAGCACCGCCAAAAGCAACAGTTGACCCAACAAAACACCGTTGACCCAGATTTCATGGAAGAGGAATGTCAGCAGCCCGGAAATCAGACCCAGGATATCAAACCGCGCTCCAGGCGTACGCCAGTCCAATTCCGGCAGATACCGCTCATACTGGGCATAGGCCGTCTGCCACTGGCGTTCCATCTCCATAAGCATCTCGTCTTCATCCGCGTCAGCGAAGGCCGGAACCGGCGCAAGAATAATTATCACTAGCACCAGGGCCAATGTCAGCGCCCGTCTCAAGGCAGTAACCTCGAAACCGTGTCAAATATTGTCGTGATAATCGGAAGCGCCAATAAAATTATCAAGACCTTGCCGGCCAGTTCTACCTTGGTGGCAATCGCCCCCTCGCCAGCATCCCGACACACCTGGGAACCAAACTCCGCCATATACGAGATGCCGATTATCCGCAATAACGTCCCCAAAAACACCATATTCAAATCGGCCTGCAGCGCCAGGCGTTCCAGATAACTAATTACCTCCAACAGCTTCCATGCCACCAGGGCAAAGATCAGTAGGCCGGCAGCCATAGACACCTGAAAGGCCAGTTCCGGTTTTTCCTGGCGGATCACAATAACCAAAATTGTGGCGACCACTGCCAGGGCAACAACCTGCATAATTGTCATGGCCACTCACCTCAGTAAATCTGGAATATTGTCCGGACGGTGTTGAACAAATCTCCTATCAGGTGAATAATGAACATCATTACCATTACCACGCCCGCCAGAGTGAGCAACTGGGCCTGCTCGTTTTTACCTGCCTGACTGAGCACAGAGGTAAACACCATCAGCAAGATACCAATCCCCGCCAGCTTAAAAAGTAAATCCACATTTACAACATCCACCCGTCAGCCCCCCTAGAGCAAAATTATTATCAGAGCAATCCCGCTGAGCACGCCCAGATAGCGCCACATTTTTTCTGTTTTCTCCCGCTGTTTCTCCGCCTGGATTTCCTCCTGCTGCAGATGCCGTAGGTGCATTTCCAATTGCCGCTCCTGTTCTCCGGTGCAGCCACTGCCAAGCACCCGCATCAAGCTGTCGACAACCTGCAAATCCTGTTGGCTCAAAGCGGAGTCATGAAGGGCCGCAGTCCCCGTCTGCTGCCAGACCCAATATAATCCCCGCCCCTCCGCCTGGGCCAGACCTCTAGCCAGAGCCATAAAGAGCCCGGCCACCGGTGCATCCAAGCGCCGGGCAGACAACTGAAACGCATGGGGCAGTGGTGTTTGCCGGTAGCGGATTTCGCTGAGGAGAATAGTCAACCCGTATTGAAGCATGCGCAATTGCCTGGGCCGATTGCGGATACCCTCCGCCAGGGCAAACCCCAAGCCTGTGGAGGCTGCTAGTATCATAAACGCGGCTAATACTCTCAGCATCTTCAATCACTCCTGTACAAAAATTGCCTGTCAGGCAATGCTATAACAGCGGCGAGTCGGGGCTTCCCATTATGCCTGGCCAAAACCAGAATCCGCTCAAAAAAACCTTGGGCAAGTAGTTTCCCTAAGACAGGCTTGTTTTCTGCATCCTTTAAATCGTTGGCGTGGGCGGTGCACAGCACCGCCACCCCGGCGCAAAGAGCTGATTCAATTGCCGCCATATCGCCGGAACGGCCCAGCTCATCTGCCGCTACCACCTGAGGGCCCATTGAGCGGACAAGCATCAACAATCCCTGTTCCTTGGGGCAGGCGTCAAGCACGTCGGTACGCGGGCCCACATCCAGCTGGGGTACCCCCCGGTAACAGCCGGCCAATTCGGAGCGTTCGTCAACCAGGCCGACATTCAGTCCGGCGCGTCCCTGCCCCCCGGCGCTCAACTGCCGAACCAAGTCCCGGAGCAAAGTGGTCTTGCCACAGCGGGGCGGAGCCAGTATCAAAGTGCTGCATACCTGACCCCGGGATGTAAACAACCAGGGGAGTGCAGTATCGGCGACGCCCGGCAGTTGCCGGGCCACACGGAAGTTAAGACTAGCGATCTCGGCCATTGCCGTGACCAGATTGTTTTCCGCCACCACCCGGCCGGCAACGCCAATCCGGTGACCGCCGGCCACTGTCAGGTAGCCCTGGGCCAGCTGGCCGGCATAGGCATAAAAAGAATACTGACTGAGCAGGTTTACAGTCTCCTGGATATCCGTAAGGGTTAACACCCCCTCTGGCAGCGGCAGCGGGCAGCTTCTGTCCCCCATATCCAGCAGGGGATGGCTGCCAGAGCGCAGACGAATTTCTTCCACTTGCTGTCGGTCTCTATGGGGCAACCCACGGATAGCATTACGCACCCTGGGAACTAACAACGGTAGAAGGTGTTCCTCCCACTGCAGCTTAGAAAGCAAAAAAAACACCTCCCTTGCAATAATAGATATTGAAGGGAAGGTGTTTTTATGCCTTGGCTATGAAGATTTTACCAGCTAATCGACTGTTACCGGCGGCTCCGCTTCTTCATCCTGGCCCTCTTCATCGGAAAAAATCACTTTGTTGCAATTGGGACAAAGGATTTCCACCTCGTCATCAGCGACTTCTTCCAGGTCATCTTCATTAACATAAACGATTTCGTCACAGTGGGGGCACTGGATTTCAAACTCGCTGAGTTCGTCTTCAGCAAATTCCGCGTCTGCTTCATCCTCATCAAACAAAAACTCCTCGACATCAGCCAGATCCGAGTCCAGTGCTTCCAACACATCTTCGGTATCATCCAGTCGGGCATCGAGATCCTCAATCTGATCGGCCATCTCCGCCAACAACTCCAGCATCTGGGTCAGCACCTTACCATTGGGTTCGGTGCTGTCCAAATTTAACCCCTCTGCCAATCCGCGTATGTACGAAACCCGTTCTTTCAGTGTGCTCATTGCGATTCCTCCTTATTTTAAATTCAGTAAGTATATTCACCGCAGCGGTCGCAATTATTCCTAAGCCCGCTCCAGGTACTCGCCACTGCGGGTATCGATGCGCAACACATCCCTGACATTGATGAAGAAAGGAACGTTTACCACCAGACCGGTCTCCAATGTCGCCGGCTTGGAGCCCCCCGAGGCAGTGTCGCCGCGGATACCCGGTTCGGTATCGGTTACGGTTAACTCCACCGTCACCGGCAAGTCAACGCCAATAATCCGATTCTGGTAGACCTGCAAATGCAATTCCATATTTTCTTTAAGATACTTCACTGCAGACCCCAGTTGATCCAACCCGAGGTCAAACTGGTCATAGGTCTCAGTATCCATGAAATACCAACGGTCGTCGGAAGTATAGAGAAATTGGGTCGGACGCCGCTCCACATGGGCCTTGGCGATTTTGTCCTTGGGATTAAATGTCCGCTCGGTAACGGCCCCGGTTTCCAGGTTCTTCATTTTGGTGCGCACAAAGGCAGCGCCCTTGCCAGGCTTGACATGCTGAAAATCAATGATTGTATAGGCCTGGCCATCAATTTCAATTGTCAAACCGGTTCGAAAATCATTGGGAGAAATCATCTCAAAAACCTCCTAAGCCAATTCAATTAAATTTTTCGGGGCGGAAGTCAATATCCGGCAGCCCGTTTCGGTAACGACAACAATATCTTCAATCCGCACACCGCCCCAGCCCGGCAAATATATTCCTGGCTCAACGGTGACGGCATTGTTTACCTGCAATGTATGGGTGGATGCGGGACTGAGGGTTGGCAGTTCATGGACTGCGAGGCCGACTCCGTGGCCAAGGCCATGGCCGAAATTATCGCCGTATCCCCGTTCGCTAATCAGATTCCGGGCCAGGGCATCGGCGTCGGCGCCGGTGAGCCCGGGGCGAATCCCGTCGATTGCCGCCAGTTGGGCATCGAGCACCGTATGATATATCTCCCGCTGCCGCTCATCCGCCTTGCCAAGCACAACAGTGCGCGTGATGTCAGAGCAGTACCCCTGATAAACACAGCCGAAATCCATTTTAACAAACTCGCCTGCCCGCAACACCTTTTCGCTGGCAACGCCGTGGGGAAGCGCCGACCGGGGGCCGGAGGCAACTATAATCTCAAACGAGGCGCCAGCTGCACCCTGGGCCTGCATATAATGTTCTAATTCCAGCGCCACTGCCCGTTCGGTCAGACCCGGTTTGAGCACATCCAATATGTAGTTGAAGGCCTCATCGGCAATCCGCACTGCTTCCGCAAGCAGTTCAATTTCCGATCCATCCTTTTCACTGCGCAGCTCCAGAACGACATTGTCCTGGGCCACCAGTTGGATGTCGGAAAGGGCTGTTTCCATCTTTTGAAACTGTCCGACTGTCAGATGGTCCTTTTCAAATCCCAGCTTTCTGATGCCCAGTTTGGTCAAAACCTGCTGCAGGTCTGTAGACAACATCTCGCGACCGGCCTGAACGATTTCAAAGCCGGGCACCTGCTCAGTTGCCTGCTCCACATAGCGAAAATCGGTCATAAATACCGGCTTGCCGCTGCGGGGCACCACAGCTATACCCGCCGAGCCGGTAAAGCCGGTAAGCCAGCGCCGGTTCTCAGCCTGCATAACCATCATACCGTCCACATCAGCCATTAAATTTTGCAGCTTCTTATAACGCTCCATTTATTATTCGCTCCCCTCAATAATTTCAGTCAGCGTTTCTAGGGCCAGACGGTAACCGCGCCAGCCCAGCCCGGCTATCAAACCGTGACAACGGGCGGCCACCGGCAGCGTATGACGCTCCGGCTCCCGGGCGAAAACATTGGTCAAATGTACTTCCACCACCGGCACCGTCAAGGCGCTAACGGCATCGGCAATCGCAAGACTGTAATGCCCAAAGGCGCCGGGATTGAGGACAACCCCCCGGGCGTCATCTTCGGCTGCTTGCAGAAAATCGATAATCCGCCCCTCACAATTGGCTTGGCGAAACACCAATTCCAGCTTGCGCCCGGCAGCCCAGTCCATCAGTTTGTCATTCACCGCCTCCAGAGAAAGATCACCGTAAACAGCCACTTCCCTCCGGCCAAGCCAGTTTAAATTTGGACCGTTGATCACCCAAAAACGCATCGCAAAAACCCTTCCTGTTTTCAGCTTCCATCTTCTCTAAGTATACGCCATCTCTCCTTGCCTGTAAATTCCAATATTCCCACCGGGAAAAAATATTGTTATTAAGACCAGATGTTTGCTATACTAATAAATATCTGAGCACAATCTTGTGCACATCGCGTTTTTAAACTCCGAAGGTGTTTAAAATACGCTTCCTTAAACCGTGGTCTGCTTCTTTTTATAGGCGACTCAATTGCAGATTAGGTGTCACAAAACACTGGAGGGAATTACATGGGCAATTTCAAGCGACACATCAACCCCTGGCTGGGTGAAATGCTGGAACATCTACATATGAATCTGGACTATGAAAAGGGTGAAGGTAGTTTTTTGTATGCCAAGGGCAAAGCGTATTTGGATTGCGTGTCCGCCTACGGCGCCCTTCCCTTCGGCCATAACCCGCCGGAAATTTGGGCCGCCCTGGAAAAAGTGCGCTCCACCGCCAGGCCAAACTTTATGCAACCCTCGGCGCTAACGCCGGCAGCCGAGCTGGCAGAGCGCCTGCTTTCCCTCGCGCCTCCCGGCCTGGATTATGTGACTTTCACCAACAGCGGCGCCGAGGCCGTTGAAGCGGCTATAAAACTCGCCCGCTCGGCCACAGGTAGAAATAAAATCCTCACCACCAGCAATAGTTTTCATGGCAAAACCCTGGGCGCCCTCTCGGCCACCGGTAAAGAATCTTATCAAGCGGCCTTTGGCGCTCCGGTCCCCGGCTTCGATTACATCCCTTTCGGCGATTCCCATGCGCTTGCCGCATACCTGGAGGCCGACAGTGGGAAGCCGGCAGCGTTTATTGTGGAGCCGGTGCAGGGTGAAGGCGGCGTTGTACTACCGCCTGCGGGCTACCTAAAAGCTGTGCGTGAGCTCTGCAGCAAACATCAGGTTGTGTTAATTGTTGATGAGATTCAAACCGGACTGGGCCGCACCGGCCGCTTGTTTGCTTGCGAAACGGAGGCTATTACTCCCGATGTGCTGCTTTTGGCCAAAGCCCTAGGCGGCGGGCTGATGCCCATCGGCGCAGTCTTGAGCAAGAAAGACTTCTATTCCAGTGAATATGGACTTAAACATTCTTCTACATTCGCCGGCGGCACTTTGGCCTGTGAGGCGGGCATTGCAGTCTTGGAGCTGTTGACTGCCGATGGCCAGGCAATGGTAAAAAAAGCAGCCGAAACAGGCGCCTGGCTCCACCAGCGTCTAGAGGTACTCACTGCCCCCTATGATTTTGTTACTGTCCGGGGACGGGGACTGATGCTGGGCCTGGAGTTCAACATCGACAGAAACACCCATCCCCATTGCCTGCTTGGCAATTTGGCGGAACAGCAGCTTTTGACGCCGCTGGTCTCCAGCCATCTCCTGAATCAACATCAGGTGCGGGTGGCGCCAACACTAAACGGCGCCAATGTTATCCGCATCCAGCCCCCGTTGACAATAACAGAAACAGAAGCAGAGCAGCTTTTGACAGCTCTTGAACAGACATTGCACCTTTTGGACCAGGGCGATACCGGCGCGCTGCTCAGCCCGCTGTTGGCCGATGGCAGCCCCACCCGGCTACCCCGCAAGCGTATCCCCCGTCAGCCCCAGATTCCGCGGGGCCGCAAATTTGCTTTTCTGCTCCATCCCCTGGCTGCCAACAGTTTTTCAGAGTTCGACGCCAGCCTCGGGCAGTTAAAACCCGAACAATTGGATGTCCTGATTCAGGACTGGCAGTCGGAACTATCGCCCTTTGTAATCGGCGAAGCGCCAATTCAATCGGCCGCCGGCGTCAGCGCCACTTGTCAGTTTATCAACATCCCAGCAACGGCTAAACAGTTGATGGAAATGAATCCGGAAGCCAGTCTCGCCCTGGTGCGCCAAGGCGTAGAACTGGCCCGGGAGCAGGGCGCGGAGCTGGTGGGCCTGGGCGCCTTCACCTCGGTTGTCACCTGGGGCGGCATGCGGGTCCGGGATGTGGGTGTGCCTTTGACCACCGGCAACAGCTATACGGTGGCCACCGCCGGCGAGGCCGTGCTCCAGGCCCTGGAGCGGCTGGGCATTTTGCCCCAGCGAACAACGGCGGCGGTGGTTGGCGCGTCTGGCTCCATCGGTAGCGCCCTTTCCCACCTGCTGGCCGAATCGGTGGGTCACTTGGTGCTACTGGGCAACCCGTCCAATCCCCAACGCAGCCGTCAACGCCTGCAGGCAGTGGCAGACTCCATTTGCCGTCACTTGCTGACAGAAGCGCCAGACAGTGCCATTGGCCAGATGCTCCGCAGACTACAGCCGCCGGCTACAACAGCCGATGACGACACGTTTACCAAGTTCTTTGTGGATGCTGCCAAGAATATTCCCATCACCATCAGCGTCGATGCCGACGCCTCCCTGCCCCGGGCCGACGTCGTGGCCACCGCAACCAATTCGGTCAGCGAGTTGGTGACCCCGGGCAATGTGAAATTCGGCGCCGTTGTCTGCGATCTTTCACGGCCAGCCAATGTCAGTCGGGAAATCAAACGCCTGCGTCCCGATGTGCTTGTCATCGATGGCGGCGTGGTCGAACTCTGGCAGCGCCCGGATCTTGGGTGGAATTTCGGGTTTGAGCAGGGCCTGGGTTATGCTTGCATGGCAGAAACCATGCTGCTGGCTCTTGAAGGCCATCTCCAGCACACCAGCATCGGCAGCAACATTCCCATGGAGACCGTGCTGATGATGCGCAAGCTGGCCCAAAAACACGGTTTTCGGGTCGCAGATTTACGCAGCTTCGACAAGCCGCTTTCTGAAGCCGATTGGCAGCGGGTTGTCCGTGCCCGCAACGGTCATTCCAAAAAGGTAAATTGATTACCCTAGCCCTGCCCTGCAGGGCTATTTTGTATCCGGATTCAGACCGTCGTCCTCCAGGTCATAATAAAGGTGGCCACGGGAATCAATCTGGGCCAAAACTACTTCATCCAAATCCGCCACTCCCTGATCCTGGAGCTTGCTGCGCAGCCAGGCTTCGGTGACCCCCAATTCCTTCAGGCGGTGACGGATTATCTTTCCCTCGCTGATCACCACCACCGGCAGGTTTTCCCGCTTCACATCCAGCCCCAGGTGCTCCGGCCGCAGGGGCTGATATTCGGCCTTCTGCAGAACGCTCAAATGGCCGTCGGTCTCAAGCAGCGCATATTCAACCTGGTCGAGACTGAACACACCTTTGTTGCGCAACTGGGCCATCAGGTCGTCGCTGTTATAACGAATCCGGGCCATGTTCCGCTCCAGAAGTTTTCCCTTGTACACAACCAACGTCGCTTCTCCCTCAGTCCATTTGCGAAAATACATGATCTTTAGGGCAAGCCAGCTATTTAAGATCGCCACCGCCGTCCACACCCCGATCGCCGTCAGA
This sequence comes from Bacillota bacterium, assembly GCA_009711825.1. Classification (NCBI taxonomy): domain Bacteria; kingdom Bacillati; phylum Bacillota; species Bacillota bacterium. Next base: position 108,351 of record VEMY01000010.1, read on the forward strand.
GGGTAGACCAGCGGCAAATCGGGATCGGTGGAGGCAGCTGCAGCGATTGATCCAATTGTGATGCCGACAATGAAGTCAAAAAAGTTCAGCTGGGAGATCACCTTTTTTCCCAACAGGCGTGTCATCAGCACAAGCAAATAAAAGGCCAGCACCGAGCGTATCAGAACATCAAAAATCAGGGCCATCACCTCTCAATTCTAGTTTACCCGAGGTGGCAAATATAAAAACCGGAGTCAGTTGACTCCGGTTTTTGCTTACCGCCCCTGAAAATGTAAATAACCGCCGGCGAGGCCATGGGCGGCTTCCGCCACCGCTTCCGCCAAAGTGGGGTGAGCGTGGATGATGCCGGCCAATTCTTCGCATGTGATTCCCTTGGCGACCGCCACTGTCGCTTCGGCAATCAAATCAGAAGCGTGGGGACCGATAATGTGGACGCCGAGGATTTTGCCGTCGGCGGCGGCCACCATCTTGACAATTCCCTCTTTATCGCCCTGGGCCAGGGCTTTACCGTTGGCGGCAAAGGGGAACTTTGCTACCTTGTATTCCAGGCCCTGCTCCTTGACCTCCGCTTCGCTCAAGCCAACACTGGCAACCTCCGGCAGGGTGAAAACACAGGATGGCACCGCTGTATAGTCCATTTCTGCCCTATGACCCATTGCATTCTCAGCAGCGACAATTCCCTCCATCGAAGCGACATGGGCAAGCATGGCGCCGCCCACGCAGTCGCCAATTGCCCAAACTCCGGGCACACTGGTGGCCATGGTCTTGTCCACGACAATCCCGCTCCGTTCGTATCCGATTCCGAGACCATCGAGGTCGATGCCGCCATAGTTGGGCATGCGGCCGGCGGCCAGCAGAACCTGCTCCACCGTTACCTGCTGATTGCCCCGCTTGCCTTCTAGCTCCACCTTGAGGCCGCCACTGCCGGACTCAATGCTAGATACCTTGGTGCCGGTGTGGATTTTGACCCCGGCCTTGCGCAGGCAAACCGAGAGCCGCCGCCCCAACTCGCTGTCCAAAGTGGACAGAAGACCGGGCAGCATCTCCACCAGCGTAACATCGACGCCAAAGGAGCTCATTATCGAGGCAAATTCCACTCCAACCACGCCGCCGCCCAGCACCAACAACGACTGGGGCAGCTGCTCGCTGTGGAGGATTGCGTCGGTGTCCACGACCCCGGGGCTGTCAATGCCGGGAATCGGCGGCTTGCCCTGGGCAGAACCGGTGGCGATGATTACTGCCTTGGCTTCCTCCTCCCTGGCGCCGAGGCGCACTTTACCAGGCGCCAAAAGTTCGGCCTTTTCGTTGACAACTTCAATCTCATTGCCCTCCATCAGGCCGTGAATCCCCTGAACCAAAGTCTTGACCACTCCATCGCGATGGCTGGCAACGGCACTGAAATCCAGCTTCAGTCCTTCAAAGCTGAGGCCAAATTGTTCTCCTTCCCGGGCTTCGGAATATAGCTTGGCCGAATGGTACATAGCCTTGGTGGGAATACAACCCCGGTTGAGACAAGTTCCGCCCAGCTCACCGGCCTCGGCCAGAAGCACGCGGCCGCCTAACTGGGCTGCCCGGATTGCGGCCACATAGCCGCCGGGACCACCGCCAATGACTATTAAATCATACATAGAATCAACCTTTCCTTTCTTCCTCAATACTGGTAAGAGATATAGTTATATAGCCCGACCCCTCAGGGGCCGGGCGTAACTATGTCTATTCCTGCTTCTGCCACCGCACCACCGGACTGCGGGCAGCGCCCACTTCGTCCAGCCGCGTAACCGGGGTGGAGTGGGGGGCGCCGGTCACTTGTTCCGGCTGCTCCCGGGCTTCCCTGGCAATCTGGCGCATCACTTCGATGAAGTAATCCAGGGTTTCCTTGCCCTCGGTTTCGGTGGGTTCGATCATCATCGCTTCCTCGATGATCAAGGGGAAGTAAATTGTCGGTGGATGAACGCCGAAGTCCAGCAGCCGCTTGGCAATATCCAAGGTCTTGACTCCCTGGTGCTTTTGGAGTTTGCCGGAAAGCACAAACTCGTGCATGCAGTAGCGTTTATAATCCAGATGATAATCGGAGATCAACTGGCTCTGGAGATAGTTGGCGTTGAGGACAGCGTCCTCGCTCACAGCCCGCAGGCCCTCGCCGCCCATGGTGCGGATATAGGTGTAGGCACGCACGTTCACCGCGAAGTTGCCATAGAAGCCGTGGACTTTGCCGATGGACTGGGGTATGTCGTAATCAAACCGGAATTGATCCCCGTCCTTCTTGATCCGGGGCTTGGGCAGGAAAGGAACTAGTTTTTCCTTCACACCCACCGGTCCAGACCCTGGTCCGCCGCCGCCATGGGGGGTGGAGAATGTCTTGTGCAGATTGAGGTGTACGACATCAAAACCGGTGTCCCCAGGGCGGACAATGCCCATGATTGCGTTGGCGTTGGCGCCGTCATAATAGAGCAGGCCGCCAGCTTCGTGGACAACAGCGGCAATTTCTGAGATCTGCTGATCAAAGAGACCCAAAGTATTTGGGTTGGTGAGCATCAATGCCGCAACTTGGTCATCGATCTTAGAGCGGAGATCGTCGAGACAGACACAACCGTCGCAGTCGGACTCCACTTCAACAACCTGCATGCCGGCCAGAGCGGCGCTGGCGGGGTTGGTGCCGTGGGCAGAGTCAGGAACCAGGACCTTGGTCCGCTTGTCATCACCCCGGCTCTGATGGTAGGCCGCAATCAGCTTCAAACCAACAAATTCACCATGGGCGCCGGCCACAGGCTGCAAGGTAACGGCATCCATGCCCGTTATCTCCGCCAGATACTGCTCCAGGTTATACATCATTTCCAGGGCGCCCTGGCTGCAGCTTTCCGGCGCCAGGGGATGGAGCCGGGCAAATCCAGGCAGACGACTCATATCTTCGTTGAGCTTGGGATTGTATTTCATGGTGCAGGAACCCAGGGGATAAAACCCGGAGTCCACACTGTGATTCAAAGATGAAAGCTTGACATAGTGCCTAATCACATCGCCTTCGCTCACCTCGGGCAGAGCCGGCGGTTCGCTGCGCAGCTGATCGGCAGGCAGCAAGTCGGTCAGGGGGTGCTGATCCACGTCCAGTTCCGGTAAGGAATATCCGGTGCGACCGGGGACAGAGCGTTCAAAAATCAGGGGAACCGGATGTTTCATTACGCAAGCACCTCCTGTAAAGCGTTTTTGTAGGCGAGAATTTCTTCACGGGTGCGCTTCTCGGTAACCGCCACCAGCAGGCAATCGGCCATATCCGGATAGAAGCGGCCTAGGTCAACACCAGCATAAATTCCCTTTTCCAGCAGCGAGTCAATTACGCCTGCCGCTGGTTTGGGAAGTTTGAGCACAAACTCTTTGAACATCGGCCCCGCAAAGGCAGACTCCACTCCCGGCACTGCTGTCAACTGCTCTTTTGCCCAATTGGCCTTGAGCAGCGATTGCTTTGCCACCTCCTGGAGACCGGCCGGTCCCATCAGGCTGAGGTAAACGGATGCAGCCAGTGCACAGAGCGCCTGGTTGGAACAGATGTTGGAAGTTGCCTTTTCCCGGCGAATATGCTGCTCTCTTGTTTGGAGGGTGAGCACAAAGCCGCGCCGGCCTTCGGTATCGGTGGTCTGGCCCACTACCCGGCCGGGGATCCGGCGGGTGAGTTTGCTGCTGACGCCCATGAAGCCCAGGAGCGGTCCGCCAAAATTCTGGCCCAGGCCCAAACCTTGGCCTTCACCGATGACGATATCGGCGCCTAGCTTGGCGGGAGCTTCCAGCACGCCAAGACTGATGGGATCGGCTGTGACCACAAACAATGCTTTGTGGTTGGCAAGCTCTTTGCCCAGAGCCGGCAAGTCTTCCAGATTGCCAAAGAAGTTGGGGGATTGAACCATGAGTGCCGCAGTATCTTTGTCCAGCTCTTTAGCTAGGGTTTGCTGGCAAAGCCGGCCATCTTTGGCGGGGATGATTACCACTTCCGCATCGAGACCGTCCATAGAGGTCGTCAATACCTGACGATACCAGGGATGCATGGTCTCGGCCACCAGCAGCTTGCGCTTGCGGGTGGTGTTCAGGGCGATAATTGCCGCCTCCGACTGGGCGGTGGCCCCGTCATAGAGGGAAGCATTGGATACATCAGCGCCGGTCAGTTCGCAAATCATGGACTGGTATTCAAAAATTGCCTGTAACGTACCTTGGCTGACTTCGGGCTGATAGGGTGTATACGCTGTATAGAACTCAGAGCGTGTGAGAATATGGTTGATTGCCGAAGGAGTAAAGTGGTCATAAACACCGCCGCCGAGGAAATTTACAGCGCTGATGTTGTTCTTTGCTGCCAGCGACTCCATATGGGTGACCAAAGCCGGTTCCGCCATTGGATGGGGCAGGTTATGGTCGCGCTTAAAGCGCAGCTTGCCGGGGATATCGGCAAACAAATCCTCGATTTTTTCCACCCCGATGGCCGCCAGCATCTCCCGACGTTGTTCCGGAGTATTGGGAAGATAGCGTTTTGCCATGCGCTACTCCTGTTCAGCGACAAACTGGCTGTATTCTTCAGGGGTCATCAGGCCTTCGATGGCCTCTACATCCTCAACTTCAAAAACGACCATCCAGCCGTTGCCATAGGGCTCGCTGTTGACAAGCGCGGGTTCATCCAGCAAATCTTCGTTAATTTCAGCGACAACACCTGTCAGCGGTGAGTAGACGTCAGCGGCGGCCTTAACTGATTCCAGAACTGCAAAGCTGTCGCCTGTGCCAATCTCATCATCCACATCCGGCAACTCGACAAATACAATGTCGCCCAACTGCTCCTGAGCATAGTCAGTGACGCCTACGGTAACCCTGTTGCCTTCGATTTTTACCCATTCATGCTCCTTGGTGTACTTCAGTTCTTGATGAATGTTCATTTATTTAGCCTCCCGTTTATAAAATGGTAATTTAACAACTTTCGCCTTCAGCCGGCGATTACGCACGCCAACCAAGACGGTGGTGCCTTCCTCGATGTAACTGGTGTCCATAAGGGCATTGGCTATGTTCTTGCCCACTGTCGGGGAGAAAGAGCCGGTTGTAATAACACCAATCTGATCGCCAGCTTCATTGTAAACCGGATACTCGGCCCGGGGAATGCCGCGGTCCAACATTTCCAGACCCCGTAATCTCCGTTTCAGGCCTGCTTCCTTCTGGGCAATCAGGGCCTGCTTGCCGATATAATCGGCTTCCTTCTTCAGCTTGACAAAGAATCCAAGCCCTGCTTCCAACGGCGATATTTCCGGGGAAATTTCATGTCCATACAGGGGCAGGTTGGCTTCAAAACGCAAAGTGTCGCGAGAGCCCAGCCCTGCCGGCAAGAGACCTTTGTCTTTCCCTGCCTCCATAATCGCCTCCCAAAGCGGAGCCGCGACGTCCGGCCGGCAGTAAATCTCAAATCCATCTTCGCCAGTATAGCCGGTCCGGGAAATCAAACAGGAGCGGCCAGCGACATTGGCTTCATGGACAAAGCGGAAAAAGCCCAGCTGATCCAGGGGGATATCAGTAATTTTTTGCAAAATCGCCTCCGCCTCCGGCCCCTGGAGCGCCAATTGCGCTGTGGTGTCGGAAGTATTCTCCAGCTGGATACCCTGCCAGCAATGTTGCTGTAACCAGAGCCAATCCTTTTCAGCGTTGGCGGCGTTGACAACCAAGAGAAATTTCTGGGCGTTGAACCGATAGACCAGCAAATCATCCACCACACCGCCATCGGGATAGCACATCAGGGTATACATTACCTGACCGTCCACCAAACGGCCGATGTCATTGGTCAGCATGGATTGCAGCCAATCCAGTGCTTTTTCTCCGCCGACAACGATTTCCCCCATATGGGAAACATCAAACAGTCCGGCCCGGTTACGCACAGCGTCGATTTCTTCCAGAATGCCGCTATACTGAACCGGCAGCGCCCAACCACCAAAGTCGACAATTTTTCCGCCAGCGTCCACGTGTTGCTGATACAAAGGTGTCTTGTTCAAGTTTTCCAAATCCAATAATCCCACCTCCAGTCATAGTTTTAACAAAAAAGAACAGAAAAAGCAGCTGATGCTGTTTTCCCTGTCCTGTTACCTGAGAGATTTCATCCCCTTTGGTGCGCTGCAAACAACGCTCTCCAGAGTTGTGTCCAAGTGACAGTACTTTTGCCTGAGAGTTTCGGCCTGAACGCAACATTTCAAGGCCTTGCTCCTTCGGCGCCCGCCGTGCGCGGATCTCTCCCGTCACCCATCATCCACCTGTATGCACTTTATCATCAGGTATTTTCGTCAATCCCGGGGAAAAATCCTGCAAATCAGCGCAAGTGATTAAAAGAACTAGCGTTTGGCACTAATTTGGCTAAAAATCTCAATCTTTTGGTCTCGGTGGGGGCACTAAACGTTCCTGCGCTTGATTATCCAGGCAGAGCTTTATGTGGCTTTTCAATAAGTTATAGTCTTCCACCAGCTGTTCAAAGGATTCTCCCGTCAGACTCCACTGATTCCAGGGTGTGAAACTGACTTCCACTTCACCGTTGGCAAGAATTGTCACCCGCGCCTCGATATTCAGTTCCGGCAGCTTAATACGGGCAAACAATTCTTTCTTTACATCCATGGTCAACAAAGCAAACACCCCCTAGCCAACAAATATGTGGCAGGAGGTGCAAATATGCCTAGAGAGCAGCGAACTGCCGCTTGCCCTCTTCATGAGCCGCCTGGGCACGGCGGGAAAGTTCCAGAGCTTCCTCTTGAATCGACTTAGCGTCCGCTTCTGGCAGCCAGGGCAGATTTATGTTCACATTGGCCAGGGCGCCCTGAAAAGCGGTGTGCAGCAATTCCATACCGACATTGAGATCACTGATGGCGTTGGGGTTGCCTTTGGTCACCAGCGGCGGTATTTTTTCCAACATCGCCACACAGGCAGAAGCTGTTTGCAGGGGCACTTTTGTGGCCTGCAAGGAGGCCTCATCGATTGCCTGACTCCGCCCGGGGTCATCTTTGGGCATGCGGTTAGCGGTCAGTACCTGTTCAAAGGCGGCGCTGTCGGCATCCACCAACTCCAGAAAATGACCACGCCACTTTTCGGCATATTCGGCAGTGGCTTCCATCTCTTCTTTGACCTGGGCATACTTCTTCCGTGCGGCAGTGACATTGCAGAACATAGCCACCAGTCCGCTGCCCAAGGCAGCTACATAGGCAGAGGCGCTGCCGCCTCCGGGAGTGGGGTTTTTGTCTGCCAGTCGGGCACTAAACTCCTGCAACGACAAGTTTACCAGCATCAAAACACCTCGCTTATTTATTTTCGCGATGTCTGAACATCGCTGAGATGACTTGCTTCATTGAAACCATCAATTACAACCCTGCCGCCGGGATTCCAGCGCAGGCGGGTCACACCGCAATTCAAGAAATACATTATGCCCCGGCTTTGCCAGGGTATGCCCAGCAGCCCAGATAAAACTGCCTTCAGGACACCGCCGTGGGTGACGACAAGAATTAAATCGTTCTCGTCATGCTCGGCGGCAATTGCGTCCAACACATCAATGCACCGCTTCTGAAAGTCTAAATAGTGTTCACCCTCCGGCGGCGCCGGCGACTTAAAGGGATCCTGCCGCCACTGCTGCCAAAGTTCAGGGTTGGTGGCCGCAATCTCCTCCCGAGTCAGCCCTTCCCACTCCCCCACATTTATCTCCTGCAAATCCTCGCGGATTAGCACATCCATCTCACGCCGCTCTGCAACCGCTTCCGCTGTAGCGAACGCCCGTTTCAGGGGGCTGGCATAAATTGCCTTCAGGGGCTTGTCCGCCAGCAAATCAGCCAGCTGCTGGGCCTGGCCGCGGCCCCGCTCATTTAGCGGGACATCCACGCTGCCCTGCATCCGGCCGGCGCTATTCCAGTCGGTTTCGCCATGACGCGCCAAAATCATCTTAGTCATTATTGTCCTCCTGTCGCTTATGCTGCAGCCGTCCTCGCCGCCAGTGACGGGCAAGACCAAGCTCCACCAGCCGATTGACCAATTCCGGTCCGCCCAGACCGCTGGCCTCCCATAGCTTTGGATACATGCTGATGGCGGTAAAGCCCGGCATGGTATTGATCTCATTCAAATAGACGCTGCCGTCGGATTTCACAAACATATCCACCCGGGCAAGGCCGGCGGCATCGACAGCGTGAAAGGCCTCCACCGCCAAATCCCGCACCCGCTGTGTAACATCATCAGGCAATTGGGCCGGGATAATCAGGCGGGACTTTTCATCCAGGTACTTGGCTGAGTAGTCGTAGAAATCATTGGCGGGGACAATCTCACCGGGCACCGAGGCCCGGGCGTGCTCATTGCCGAGGACACTGCATTCAATCTCCCTGCCCGTGATGCCGGCTTCGACGATAATCTTGCTGTCATATTTCAGGGCTTCCTCCACGGCCGGTAACAACTCGCGAATAGTTGTAACTTTACTAATCCCCACCGAAGAACCAAGATTTGCCGGCTTCACAAACAGTGGCGTACCCAGGCGCTCCTCGATGCGGGCCACCAGCTCCCGGCGCCCATCATCCCATTCCCAGGCATTAAACGCAATATAGCTGCCCATCGGCAGATTCCTGGCCCGGAAAGCAATCTTCATCTGCACCTTATCCATACCCACTGCGGACCCGAGAACCCCTGACCCCACATAGGGCACACCCGACAGCTCCAGGGCACCTTGAACGGTTCCGTCCTCACCAAAAGGACCGTGCAGCACCGGGAATACAATATCCAAATCCAGCGGCTCGCCATCCACCAGCAGACCCAACCCCTGATAATTCAGGTCCAGACTCACCGGCTGCGCCTCGCTCAAATCAGCGCCGTCTACTAACATCTGCCAGATATCCGGATGGTAAAGCCACTGGCCGTCATTGGTGATGCCAATGGCCAAAACCGAATGTCCCACTTCCTTCAGAGAATCCATGATATAGCGGGCAGACTGCAGGGAAACCTCATGCTCCCCCGAGCGCCCTCCCATCAAAACCGCTACCTTATGTTGCATGCTAAACACCTCGCCTGTTTGCTAATATTATATTACTCCATTGCCGGCGCTTTAACCTTCCGGGGCGCCAATTCCGCCAGGAAAATCCCCGCCATGATCAAGACAGAGCCGGCAACACCCAGGGGGGGCAGGCGCTCAGCCAAAAAGATCATCGCAAAGACGGCGGCGAACACCGGCTCCAGTGCAAAGATCAACGCCGCACGTTCCGGGCTCACCACCCGCTGACCCCAGGTCTGCCCAACAGTGGTGATAACCGTGGCAAAGAAAGCCAGGTAAAGCAAGGACCACCAGATTATCGGTGCCATCGGCACCTGGGTTTCGAAAAGCAAAGTCGCCAGCCAACACACGGCAGCAGTGATCACGACCTTAATCAGCGCCAGCAACCCCACCCGCACCCGGTTGGCATAAAGCCCAACATATAGTATGTAAAAGGAAAAGGCGATGGCACTCAATAACAAATAAACGTCACCCCGGTTAATTGCCCAGCCGGCTTCAAAATCCAGACTCATCAACCCCATGCCGACAGCAGCCAACCCGGCGGCAAAAAACACCCAAAAGGAAGGGCGCCGACGGAACAAAAGCGCTCCGGCCAAAGGCACCAACACAACCGCCAATCCGGTAATAAACCCGGCCTTAGTGGCTGTAGTATACACCATGCCAGTAGTCTGCCCCACAAACCCCATGGCCATCAAACCACCAGTCACCAGGCCACCTTTTAACTCCACAGAGTTCATCGAAGGCAGGTTACGCAAGTTCAACAACAGCAGACCAAAGGTGGCCAAGGAAAAACGCCAGGCCAAAAAATATAACGGCGGCATCTCCGCCAGTAAAGAATTTTTGGTAACAGTAAAAGTAGTCCCCCATATTAGGGTGATAAATATAAGAACCGCATACCCCATCCATCTCTTCTCTCTCATGGCTCACCTCAGAAGTAAAATGACATGACGGGATTATTATAACATAAAAAAAGCCGGCTGGGCCGACTATTGGTTGTAGCGCATATTGCGCATAAAAATCCTCTCTTCAAGGGTAACTTTCCCGGAGTTCACAGTTACTGCAATCTGGTACGTATTCTCTACTAATTCAAAATCAAAGCTATCAATATTACGGGCAAACACAACTACATCCCCGTTGTCGATATTACGGCGACGCAGAACCTTATCTTCAACCTCTATCGTCCAAGGGTCATTGTCCCGCACTCGTGTATAAATAATCGTGCTGTTGACACCTTCCTGGACATTCATTGCTCCGGCCAGTTCGGTACGTAAATGGGTCATTGCCAATTCTGCAGCCTGGCCACCAAAGGCGGCCTGTTGACTGCTATTGGCGCCACGCAAGGCACCAACAAAGAAGGTAGAGACCGCTGTGGTAATCAGTAGAAAAATTATCATAGTTACCAATAACTCAACCAAGGTCATACCTCTGTTGTTAAGCACCTTACCACCCCCAAAGCAATAATGTGAAATCCCAGTAAAGCTGAATAATCTCTGTTGACCAAAACATAGCAACCACTGCCCCTACCGCCAGAAATGGTCCAAATGGCACCTCAGTCTTCCTGCCACCTTTCCGGCTGAATAGCAGTATCCCAACAGAGATAAGTCCTCCGCCAAAGAACGAGACCAATAATGCAATTAGTCCGGACTGCCATCCCAGGGCCAAACCGATGGCGAGGGCAAGCTTGATATCTCCACCGCCCATGCCGCCCCGACTGGCTATGGCAATCAGAAACAGAATAACAAAAAGTAATACTCCTCCCAAAATGGCGGCCCAGTCCAAGCTGACTAAGGCCAATAGAGCAAGAACCGCAGAAGCACCAAGACTGATTGAATCAGGAATAATCCGGTGAGAAAAGTCGGTGCCAACAGCAATTACCAATGCCCATATCAAGATAATATACCGGAGGGTCTCCAGGCTATACCCCCATCGGAACCCAATCAGGCCAAACAACAACGCAGTCACCATTTCAACCAACGGGTACTGCCAAGAAATTGCCTGGTTGCACTTAGCACATCTGCCCTTTAAAATGAGCCAGCTGAGTATCGGGACCAGTTGCCAGGGGAGTATTCTTTGCCCGCAGTGAGGGCAGTGGGATGGCGGCCAGGCTATTGACTCATTCCTGGGCAGTCTATAAATACAGACATTGGCGAAGCTGCCAAACACTGCACCTAACAATGTGCCGACTAAACCAATTACTGTATTCACTGGAAGGGGTTGTCCCTTCCGGGAGCATCGTAGGGAGTGGGAGGATAGAAATCATCACCATATATGGAGATTTGAATATTTGCATTGATACTGTCACCAGAGCGTGAAAGATTAAATGAATCCACTGCCAACAGCCGCTCGTGGTTCTCCAACATCTTAATATAATCAAAATGCTCCTGATAATCGCCCTCCAAAAGTATTGTCAGGTCCAGGCTCATGTATTCATCATCTCTGCTGGGGTTCCCCCCCCGAATGCTATTGAGTGTTAAACCTGATTCCTCGGCCATTTTTTCAAGTTCAGCCAGGAGTTCCCGTAATTGACCATTGGGAGGGATCAGCGCCTCTAATTCTTCCTGTTGAACTAATAATGAGCCTGTATCAATCGCCAGCAATGTTTCCAGCCTTTGCTCCAATTGTTGTTGAAAGATTTCTCTGTTCTCGATCTCAGATTTTACCTGGTTTGATTCCTCAATTGCCGGTTCGAGAAATAGAAACCAAACACAGCCATTAACAGCGAGCATTAATACAATCGCAATTGCCCACTTGTAGGCAGGCGCTAGATTATTCATCTTCTTCGGGCACCTCCCGTCCGTGCCAACCGCTCAAAGTTAACTGAAACGAGCCATCTACGGTCGCACTATTATAATGAACTACCCGAAGCCCTGTTTCCTGGTGCAAACTTCCCAACATATTCGCTACTGCAGTAATGGATGGTGTATAGCCGCTCAAAACGATTGCGCCGTCTGGAGTGCCTCGAAATCCGCTGAGTATTACCTCGTTCTCCATCGCCTGCTCAACTGATGTGAGCGACGGATTCCATAGCTTCGATTCGACAACTTTCATTTGAATATAGTCAGCTTTTGCCATAACCGAATCTTCTAATTCTGCGGCCCACTCGGCATCAGCAATTTTCCTTTCCAAAGAAGCAATGCTTGACTCCAAGCTGTCTAAATCCGAGCGCAGTGTCCCCAAATTGACCTCGAGCAATACCCACCAGCCCGCCAAAGCCATTGCATTAATTAACAAAATTATAGTGATTAAAACCGGGATTGGACGAAGTGAAGGTTGGGGACGAAATTGTTTTGGTAACAGGTTAACCTGAAGCTGCATTATTTCCCCTCCCATAACCCGGCTCCAAGAGCAACGTTGTACATAATTTTATCGCTGCGGGGAGTGCGCAATTTACTGGCGAACTCAGCATACCTTGCCTGCACCCCGACAACATCGCCAATCAGGGCCTCAACTCCTCGAGTCGAAGAAGCGCCGCCAGTCAACAGCACCTGATCAAAATTCTGGTCCCCTTCTTGCTGATAATTGCTGCGGTAATATTCAAGCGAGCGTTGCAGCTCGCGAGCCAATTCGCTGTGCCAACTTTCCAGCCATTCCTCGCTGTACTCACCACGTAACTTCATTATCTCTGCCTCTTCAAAGCTACGCTCTGTCGCTGCCTGAATTGCCTTTGTAGCCTGCAAACCACCGATCGACAAGCTCCGGGAAAAAACAAGCTTTGTGCTTTCAAAGAAATGCAGCTGGGTGGTTTCAGCCCCCAGATCAATAATTACTGTTGACTCATTGGAATCTTTTAATAACCAGCGCCCCAATGCCATTGGGGCTACATCCAGCGCAACAAGACGCAAACCTGATTCTCTGACAGCATCGGTGTATCGCTCAATAGTGCTATCCCGTACAGCAACAAGAAGGATATCCTGCATCTCACCTTCTTCAGTAACTTTAGTTCCTTGCTGTACCCAGTCCATTTGGGCCTCTTCAACAGCAAACGGCAGAACCCTGCGGGCCTCCCACTCAACCGCGTCAGCTGTTTCCTTTGGCTTCATAATTGGAACCTGAATATGGCGCAGAACAAGAGTACTGGCCGGCAGTGTAGCCACAACCTGATTGTTTTGTAATTTTTGCTGCTTCACTAACATCTTTAAGGCATCACAAACTACTTCCGGGGTCTGTAGAACCCCTTTTGTGACAGCGCCCTCCGGACTAAGCATTCTTGCCACAAGGGGTTTCCCGCCTCTGCGGGGCAGACATACCTTGATGAAAGTGCTGCCTATGTCTAATCCGAGTTTGTATTTGTTAGAAAAAAAAGGCAAGGTTGCAGCCTCCCTCCTAGTTTTCCCAGTGAATTATCTGCACGCCACCAAACGCTGAAATCCAGGCCTGAGCAATTTCCGGTGGCAATTTCTCTGGTTGTGGTTCTCTAATCAACTGCTGTTGATTATGATTGATCGTGACAACCTGTGCCATAATCGATCGCAGGTTCATGTTCTGCCCGGTAGTAACTGTTCCTTTAGCATAAAGATACATGTTTATGCTCTCATATTCATCATCGGTATTGCTAACCTTTTCAACACCGTCAATGTCTCCATCAGCCATGACAATCAGATTACAATAATAATTCTCGTACTGGTTTTGAACGTCGAAATAAACATTGCCCCTCCCAACAATAACAATGGTTTCCCAAGGTAGGATACCATCCTGACGCCTAACCTCAATTGTTATGTCTTCGGTAAAATAATTGTTTTGCTTTAAATCTATAAACCGAATCCGGTCAGTTTCTTGTGGCCAAATTTCATAGTTGTCGTATTCCGAAAACAATTCGAGATCCACTTGAGGAAATTCCACCTGATAATTTTTTGTATAGATTTCAGTATTACTCCAGTGGTGGTGGTTGGGAGGTTCTATTTCCGTATGTTCCTCGCGGGTGATGATTGCCGTATCACTCTTTTGCGTATCGTTTGATATTTTCACATAATTGCTGTCAAAATGTGCATCTTGTTCAAAATAAATGCCGTCTATTTCAATATGGTCTGATGCAATATGCACAGGTCCGGAAATACGAAAGTTCTTTAATTCCTGCTTTTCCTCCCCTTCGCCACCGACGAACAGGGAATATTCGAAGGGGCCCTCGACGAATAACAGTGTTGCCCTGACAGTGCGGGTGGCACTACCCTTGGTACCCTTAGAAGTAATAATGAATTCATTTTCGCCAAGGCCCGGTTCTACCAGAACTTCAACCTGACCGTCTTGCATATCCAGAACATGAGGCTGATTTAGCTCTTCGCCGATTCTAAGCAAGTGCATCCCATAATCAATTCCGCCCTCAGCATAATGAAAGGCCTGAGTCCCGTCTCTGTTCGTTATCGCAAAGGTGCTGTCTGCCCTTACAACCTGATACGCAGCCATCCCCACAATAGACAGAACGGCCACGACAATCAGGACATTGACAAGGGCACTGCCACGAGTGTTCACCGCACTGCACCTCCTTATCTTCTTAATTCAGAGCGTATAGTCGACAAACTCACTTCTCCGCCATTCCATTCAACCCGGACCTTAACTTCAAACAATGGCCGCGGATTCTCCGGGTCGCCCCCTGGGGCATTTTCCAGCTCGGTTACTTCGGTGTACACTGTAAACCGCCCTTCCGTTTCCACCGGGATTTCTTCCCCCGGGTAGATAAAGGAGGCTTCATGAGTTTCTGCCCGCAGACGTTCCAAATAATCCTCGGCAATTGCTAGGGCCTGACGCTGGGTCATGGTCTGTCGTGCCCGATTATTTGAAATAACGAAGAAGCCGGTCAAGGGGGCGACGACGATGCCCAAAATGAACACCGCCGTCAACACCTCTACCAAAGTCAGACCGGCGCGGGATCGGATAAACTTAAACATATAATCCCCCGCTTTTTAATTTGGTTAAACTGAGCAACTCAAACTATATGACGTAGCCTAGCCTTCGCCGCCTTCGTCGATGCTACCACCAGATGTTTGGATGATGCCGGTTGTGGGGTCATAGGTAATTGTCAAAACCCGGCCAGTAACTGTATTACCAGACTCATCGGTATTGTTCCCTAGGAACTCAATTGTTTTGTTATCCAGATAGTCGTTTCCATGGTCTGTCCAGAGAATTTTCAGCTCATCGGGAAACCCGGTGGCGTTAAGGGTAACCGTATCGATGCTGGGGTCGGCATCCTTGTCAACCAGGTACAGGGCCAGGGCGTTCTCCAAAGTTGATGCCAGAGCCTCGTCGCTGGCTTCACGGGCCTGATTAATCCGGCCAAGGATAATCGGGGTGGCGATTGCCGCCAGGATGGCGATGATTGCGACAACAACCAAAACCTCAATCAGGGTAAAGCCTTTCTCATTGTTAAGAGACCGATAGAAGAAATTCAACATTTTACTACCTCCTAGATTTTATTTGACTAAAATACCAACAATGTTACACTACCGTTACCCCTCACCTCCTTAATTATGGTTGGACGATGTCTCCCATTTGGAACATGGGCAGCATAACTGCCACAAGGACCAAACCAACAATACCGGCGAGAAACAATATAAGGAAAGGCTCAATAATCGAGCTCAACCGGTCCACAGTGTAGCGTACCTCTGCCTCGTAGAAATCAGCGACTTTACTCAACATAGTATCCATTGCCCCAGATTCCTCGCCTACCTTGAGCATATGCAACAATAAGGGGGTGAACCGAGGAGATGCGCTCAACCCCGCAGTCAAAGTCAATCCTTCGGAAACACCTTTGCGTGCATGAAGAACAGCGCTTGCGTATTCAACATTATTTACAACCCTGGCTACGATTTCCAAAGCAGTAATCATTGGAACGCCGCTGGCCACCAGAATACTTAATGACCGGCAAAATCTCGCCATCGCGGCATTTTGGAACATCGTGCCAAACTTGGGCAATTTTAAGCTCAATCTTTGCGTTGCGTGTTTGCCTTTGGTTGTTCCAAGATAACGTTTAAGCCCGATAAACGCAGCAATCAGCATAACAATCAGAAGCAGAAACTGATTTTGCATAAAGTCACTAACTGCCAACATCCCCTTGGTAATGCCCGGGAGTTCCATACCGCCCTCAGCAAACATGTCTGCAAAATTCGGGACAACAAAAACCATCAAACCAATTGTGATTCCAATCGCAAATACAGCAATAAATATGGGATAAGTCGAAGCAGATTTAACTTTTTCCTGAATCTCACTCTGATTTTCAAAGTAATCGGCCATACGCTCCAGCACATCATCCAGGGCACCGGATGCTTCACCGGCTTCCACCATACTGGTGAAGATGGTGGGAAATAAATCTTTGTGACGTTGGCAGGCTTCACTAAAAGTCTTGCCGGACTCCAAATCCTTGCCAACTTCGCCAAGCGCATCACCCAAAACAGGGTTCTCAGCCTGGGAGGCAATGGCAGAAATGGATGACATAATTGTGACCCCGGCCTTGACCATTGTCGCCATTTGCCGGCAAAACATAGCAAATTCCTTTAAAGGAATCCCTTTTTTCTTTAAAAAGCTCACGCCCTGACTTTTTGCTTTACCTACATTAAGCTGGAGGACAATCATCCGCTTCTCCCTGAGCATAGCGGCGGCACGGTTCATGTCATCAGCCTGAATCTGTCCACTTACAACCTTACCGGTAGCATCCCGAGCTTTATATGTATAAATGTTGGACATTTACATCCCTCCCGGGTTTAGAAGCTTGTGGGGTCAATAACTCCCATATCGGCAAGTTTCTTTAATGACTGGTCAAAGGTGTGCATACCGAATTTGGAGCCGGTTTCCATCTGGGTGGGTATCTGATGCAATTTCCCTTCCCGGATTAGGTTCTTGATAGCAGAGGTGCCAATCAGGATTTCGGTGGCACATACCCGACCGCTACTGCCCCGCTTGGGGAGCAAGCGCTGGGAAACGACCCCGCGCAGGGTCTCAGCCAGCTGCACGCGAATCTGCTGCTGTTGGTGAGCGGGGAAAACATCGATAATCCGGTCGACAGTTGCGGGAGCCGTCGAAGTGTGCAAAGTCCCCAGAACCAAGTGGCCAGTTTCGGCGGCAGTAACGGCGATGGAGATGGTCTCTAAGTCCCTCATCTCGCCAACCAGGATAACATCGGGATCCTGGCGTAGCGCAGCCCGTAGGGCGTTGGAAAATGAATATGTATCTTGTCCCACTTCCCGCTGATTGACGATAGACTTCTTGTGTTCATGTATATATTCTATCGGGTCCTCAAGTGTGAGTATATGGGCACTTTTCTCATTATTAATTGAGTCTATAAGTGCTGCCATTGTGGTAGATTTACCACTACCGGTAGGACCTGTAAACAGAACCAACCCCTGCTTCATCTTGGCAAAACTATGGACAACCTCGGGCAACCCCAGTTCATCGATGCCGGGAATCCGGTCGGGAATAACCCGAAGCGCCGCGGCGGGGATGCCCCGCTGGCGGTAGACGTTAACCCGGAGACGGCCATCAGGCGCCTGAAAGGTGAAGTCTAGCTCGCCCCTGTCCATAAATTCATCGTAGCGGTCGCCGGTAAGTTCCTTAACGACTTGCTCCAATTTGGCAGGATCCATGATATCATCATTGACCTTTATCAGGTCGCCGTCAATCCTCATCAGGGGCGGGCGCTTGTTAGTGAAATGAATATCGGAGGCACCTCGCTCCCGGGCAAAATGCATAATCTGCAAAAGCTCCATTCTGTCCTCTCCTTTAGCCGTTAAATATAATCCAGACCGACCACCCGTACAACTTCTTCTTTGGTGGTCAGGCCTTGCTCAACCTTTGTCATCCCATCTTCATACATGGTGGCCATCCCTTCCTCACGTGACAGCTTACGCAGCTGGGAGGCACTGGCCCCGTCAATTACCGCCTGGCGCAATTTGTCGGTAAAAGTCAGCACTTCATGGACAGCCAGCCGACCCTTAAAACCAGTCTTGTTACAGCGGCTACATCCACTGCCTTTACATTCCCGACATAAGCGTCGCACCAAACGCTGGGCCATTACACCGTTAATAGCAGCGACAACCAGGAACGGGGGTAGGCCCATTTCAATCAACCGGGTGAGGGTTGAGGGAGCATCGTTAGTGTGAATGGTGGATAAAACCAAGTGGCCGGTGAGCGCTGCCCGAACAGCAATCTCGACAGTCTCTGCGTCCCGGACCTCACCAACCATGATGATATCCGGATCCTGGCGCAAGAGAGCGCGGAGGCCGGCGCTAAAGGTCATGCCGATGCGGCTGTGCACGTTAATCTGATTGATTCCACCCAGCCGATATTCGACAGGATCTTCAACGGTCGATATGTTGAATTGAGGTGAATTTATATAATTAAGTCCTGTATACAGAGTTGTGGTCTTACCGCTACCGGTAGGCCCGGTAACAAGCACCAAACCGTAGGAGCGGGTTATAATATCCTTAAACTTCTCCAGGTTGGCAGGGGTAAAACCCAGATCGTCCATTTTAAGTAAGATTGACTCGGGATTGAGAATCCGGAGCACGACCTTCTCACCGTAAATGGTTGGCAAGGTGCTCATCCGCAAGTCGATCTGAGATCCATTGGCAATCGTAAACTTAATTCTGCCATCCTGGGGGACGCGCCGCTCGGCAATATCCAGTTCGGCCATAATTTTTAACCGGGATACAACCAAAGGGTGGGTACTTTTGGGCGGAGTCATCCGCTCATGGAGAATGCCGTCAATCCGGAAACGAATAAATAAATCGTGTTCTCGAGGCTCGATATGGATATCGCTGGCCCCTTCGTTTACTGCCTGGTCAATCATATTGTCAACCAAACGAACAATGGGGGCGTCATCAACCATCAGCTTGAGCTGTTCGGTGTCCAGTTCCTCTTCAACCTTGGATTCCTGTACTACCCTTTCCATGGACTCCCGAAGCGTGAAGTGCTTCCGGATGACCTTGTCCAAATCGGACTTGGCGGCAATCACAGGGACAATCTGGCATCCAGTTGCCATGGCGATGTCGTCGATGGCGACAACATCCTTGGGGTCAGCCATGGCCACGGTAACCCGCTCGCCAACTTTTTCAATCGGCACCGCCTTGTAACGCTTGACCAGTTCCTGGTCGAGAATGTTTATTACTTCTCCATCTAACTGGTAATTATCTAGATTAACATGGGGGACGCCCAGATGAAACTCCATAATCTCTATGTATTGTTGCTGGGTGAGAACATTCAGTTCCACCAACGCCTCGGCAATATTGCTGCCCTTGCCGCTGGCCTTCGCTTCATCAATCTGTTCACGGGTGGCCATCCCCGTTTCCAGCAAAAGCTCTTCCAACGTCTGGTACAAACTGCTCACCCCGGTTTCTGCAAATAATTAGTCGAGAAATAATTCAATGTCAACATACACACAATTAACCAAATATTTCATGCGTAGGTACTAATTCTACATTAAGAAGGAAATTCCTTTTTACAACCGTAATATTTGCGCAACTTTTCCTTGCTAAATGACAAAAATCGTGAAGCGTCGACAGCTTGTCCGCTCTTATTATAGTATTTTCGACATTCCACAGCATTTTTTGGGGGTATCTTCCAATTGTCGCAACCTTCAAACGTGTCTACGCCCGGCAAAAAGCGAGTAAGTTACCGGTACAACCACTAGAATCATTACAGTTGAGCTAAGCAATCCGCCAATAACTGCTGTGGCCAGTGGCGCCTGTAATTCTGCCCCCGAGCCGATTCCCAGAGCCAGGGGCAACATTGCCAAAACTGTTGTAAAAGCCGTCATCAGAATCGGCCGCAGCCTCATGGCGGCACCAGTTGCAATCGCCTCCCGAACAGGCATTCCTTCCCCACGTAACTGATTAATCGCTGTCACCATGACAATCGCATTGTTAACCACAATCCCCGCCAGCATAATCAGGCCGATCATCGCTGTAATCCCCAGGGCGTGACCTCCAACCAGCAATAGCCAGAGCGCCCCCACCGCCGCTAGAGGCAGTGAAATGATAATTACCAGGGGATGGAGCAACGACTCAAAGAGTCCAGCCATCAGGGCATAAACCAGCACCACTGCCAGAGCGAGAGCCCCATAAAGACTCTGAAACCCCTCCTGCATCAGTTGCCCAGACCCGGTCACAGAAGCGCTATACCCTCCCGGCAATTGAACACGCTCAATCAATGCTTCCACCTCAGCAATCGCCGAACCCAAGTCGCCACTGAGAATCGGGGCGGTAATTTGGGCGGCAGGCTGTTGGCGGGAGCGATGTATACTAATTGGCCCCTGCCCGTCCTCGATATCTGCCAGCATAATCAAGGGAAGATTATGCCCGCCAGGTAGGGATATAGACAAATGCCGCAACTTATCGGGGTTATCAATATCCTCCGGTCTGTATTGGACCTGAACATCAAGATTATTCCCATCCCGGTTAAGGCGCGTGGCAAACACCCCGCCCATGGCGGCGTTGACCTGAGTTGCAACCTGGGCCGGCATCAAGCCCAGCGCAGCCACCCGCTGCCGGTCCAAGACCACTTTCTTTTCCGGCAGTTGTTGTTCCAAATTGGAAGTAGCTTCCCCCAGCTCCGGGACTGTTTGCAAATCCTCCAGAAACTCAAGACTGAGCCGCTGCACTTCCTCCAGAGAGGGACCCCTGACCTCCAGCTGCAAATTGTCGCTACCGGCCATGGAGCTAAACTGGTCTTGACTCGCAACTGCAAACTCCACATCGGGCGAGAGTAATTTTTCCGCCTCACCCCGGACCCAGGCAACCACAGCGTCGGTTTCGCTGGCACGTTGTTCGGGCGGCAACAGCCGCACATCGATTGAGGCAGTATTCTTGCCGCCTTCAGACATACTCACCCCGCCTCCGGGACCGACCCGGGTGGAGTAAATATCGACATCGGGATGAGTGGCCAACAATGCTTCCAAATCTGCGGCAACAGTGTCAGTTGCAGACAAAGACGCACCCGGGGGCAAAGTAACAGAGATGTTAAAGCTACCTTCATCGATGGCAGGCAAAAACTCCCGTCCCAGATATAAGAACGGGATAGCTGAAACTGCAACCAGCCCCAGGGCCACCAACAAAACCAGGCCTCTACGTCTCAGCGCCCCCCTGACCATACGTGCGTATGTACTCCGGGATGAACGGGGTCGCAATGCCTGGTTCCACCGACCATAAGGCAGAATCCGGGAAGCCAACATTGGAATCACGGTAATGGCAACTAGCAGGGAAGCTAAAAGAGAAAAAGAAACAGTCCAAGCCAGCTCGCGAAATAGCTCACCGGTGACACCCCCTACAAAAACAACGGGCAGAAAAACCGCCAATGTGGTTAGTGTTGAGGCAGTGATTGCTCCGGCTACTTCGTTGGTGCCCCGGGCAGCGGCTTCTGCCGTCGACGCGCCACCCTGAATATGCCGGTATATGTTCTCAATTACGACAATTGAGTTATCCACCAGCATGCCCACACCCAAAGCCAACCCGCCCATACTCATCAGGTTGAGGGTAAGGCCGCCAAAATGCATCATTACAAAGGTGGCAACCACCGAGAAGGGAATCGCCACAGCAATGATTAACGTGCTGAGAATGCTTTGCATCAGAGTGAGTAAAACCAAGACCGCCAGCCCTGCCCCCACCAGCAAATTGGTGCCAATGCCCTGAATTGCTTCTTCAATAAACTCCGCCTGGTTCATTGTGACGACAACCTCCACTTCGTCCAACTGGCCCGACAACTCCTCCAGGCGGCTCATCACATCCCGGTTTACCCGCACTAAATTGGCATCGCCCTCTTTACGGACCGCCAGACCAAGGCTCTGCTGCCCATTTGTGCGCACTATACTTGCCCCGGGGGCGCGCCCATCAGCTATGTCTGCGACTTGATCTAGCAGGACAAACCCATCACTGTTCCGGCCCACGACAACCCGGCCCAGTTCCTCCAGGCAATCGAACTCACCCACAACCCGCACACTATACTCCGACTCGTCATTCGCTACTGTGCCGGCAGGCATTAAGACATTGCCGGCCCGAATCATATTGGCCAAAGTCCCTAGATCCATACCTAGCTCGGCCAAGTCTGGTTGTGAGACTGTTACCTGCACCTGCTGCTCATTGAGCCCGCTGATATCCACCGAGGCCACTCCAGGTACAGATTCAAGCCCTGGCAGCAATACATCTCTGACCACGGTTTCTAAACGGTCCTCGTCCACATCTCCCCATACGCTCAGGCGCAACCCGGGCATTGTGGTCGGGTCGTAGCGTAATACCATGGGCTGGCCCGCATCATCGGGTAGGGGAATAAGGCCAATGCGCTCCTTTATTTCATCCCGGGCCGCGTCTAGATTGGCGCCCCAAGCAAGTTCACAGATGATTACCGAGCTGCCCTCAGCGGAAATCGAGCTGACTTCCTTCAGGCCGCCAATGGTGGCCACCACCTGCTCCAGCGGCTCGGTAATCATCGTTGCCGTTTCCTGAGGTGAAGCCTGGCCCCAATTTGTGTAGACTGCCAGTACCGGCGGTTCGAACCGGGGCAAAAGTTCCAGGCTCAGATGGTTCAGGGAAATTGCCCCCAAAAGAATTACCACCAGCATTAGCATTAACATCGTTACCGGGCGGCGCACCGCCAGATTGCCAGGCCCCAATGGCTCCACCTCCACAGATTTCTCTCTGTAGGGTTTCCCTTTTAATTGGATTTAATAATGCAAAATCCCGGCAGGCAAAGTAATAACCGGGATTTTGCCAAGGTCAAGGGTCAAGGCCTAACATAACGCAAGGCAGGGACAGATGAATGCATAGTACCTGAGTTTTCAATGTTCAACAACATCACAGATGATTCCATACTATAAGCCACATCACCACTAATAATACCAAGTTTGAACGAAAACATATCTGCCTCCAGCCAGAAACTTGCCTCGGAGATTATTGCGTTTGTTAAGGGCCTACTTGCTTGACTGTCAGCAATAATAATCTGACCACTATGCTCATCAAAATACAAAAACCTTTCACCGGGAGAAATCTCAGCTTGCTCCGGTAAATCATCCCAGTCATCCAACATCGTCAAAACAACAGCATAGCGCATTTCCTGAGTAAGCAGCTCAGAGACCAGACGTAGGTCATGGTGCATTTGCGCCTGCCGCCTCCCCAGATTATAGGTCTTATGGCCCATCAGGAAAAATGAAAAGACCCCCGCCATTACCAAAGACAAAATTATCAAGACAACAAGCAACTCAACCAAAGTTATACCGGATTGCGAACGCAAGTTAATCATCTGCGTTCCCCTTTACTCGGCCACAAAAGTAAGATAATGCACTCGCCTGTTTTCACTATACTGCTTTTCAATACTAACCAACGTGCCAGTAAACACTCTGCCAAATAGAACAATTTCATATTCATCTTCCCTAACCAACTCATCTGTCTGATATGTATCATCAGCAATAGCCCTTTCCATTTCCTGTTGCGCTTCTGCGACGAATGTCCCTCTATTTCCAGCCAGCCCTATCGTCCTGTAACTATTAATGAAAAGCGCACTCAATGACAGTGCTATTAACAAGAAAATCGCTGTAGCTATAAGAACTTCGACCAGGGTAAAACCGGCCTGTTTCGAACAGTCAAACAATAAGCTCCCCCCCTCCCCGTGAACTATCAATTTCTTTTCCAATGGCCGCGTTTTAATCCTGAATTTCCAGAAGGCAACGGTATATCCTCCCATTTTTGGTCCGGCTCAAAATACACCCGAGAATTTCCGACAGCGACAAAACTGTTACCTATGACGGAACCATAAACGGTAGAACTGCCGCTTAGTACAACATCGGCGTTGGGTGCATATATTGTCCGAACTAACGCAGAGGTGCTGCCCTCAAGAGAAACGTTGCTACCACCAGTGATAATACTACCGAGAATGCCCCCAGAGCCCTGCAGAACGATGTCAGCAGATTCGGAGTACAAACAACCGTACAATCTTGTATTACCCGGGGGACCAATTGGCTGGGATCCTTTATAATAAAGCATTATCTGGTTAGGATCTCCCCCCTGATTAATTGTACCACCCCCGCTAAGAATAAACTCTTCCTCAATGTAAAGTTCAAGCTGACCGGAGCCAACCAGTTCAATTGCACCCGACCCTTCAACAACAAGTTTGCGTGCCCTTATCCGGCGGACATCATGTCCAACATCGATAATCAAATGACTCTGAACCCTTAGCTCATCAAAGGTCCAATCATCGAAGATATGATGTGGAGGCGAAGGCCACCACCCAGCCAAAAAATCTCCGTAATAGTTCAACTCTGAAGGAAACTGGGGAAAAGGAGGCAATGGATAAGTGCGCACCTCATCAAGATTTCCAACCAAGCCCACGATATTTTGTAATCCTCCCTGTTGGCTGTCAATAACCTCGTTGGGATTACCGCCAACACCCACATAAAAGTCTCCGTCAACCTTTGGCGACCAGGTGAACTTAACACTTCCGGGCTCAACTGAATTTGTACCTGACACACCAATAACGGCTGAGCCTTCAAGTTCCAGAGTAGTCTCTGCGAACACTGCCATATCAAGATTAGGCATGCTGGAATCAGAAAACAATGAAACCTTGACTGTATCACTATAACTGGAAACATGCCCCGTCGACTCCACCACAATATCCTCACCTTGTTCGACAACACGAACCACGCATCTGCCGTTCGCCAACTCAAATTCATCTTCGCCCATGGCAAGAAAATCATCGATATCACCAGGATTTTGCAACAAGTGCGCAGCTACAGCATCTGCACCACTCCTGGCCAAATAATATGCTTCGATCTTTTTCTCATGCCGGACCGCTTGGGTTACATCATTCATTCCAACACTGATTAATGTGGTACCAAAAATCAATAAAATCAAAGTAACCACCAACACAGTAACCAACGTAGAACCACGCTCATTAAGCATTCCCTACCCCCCATCTAGCTCTGTACACCCTTTTTCAACAATTTAGATTATTATCTCGTTTTTTTCAGTAACCTGTCAAACCATAAATGACTAACAAATCCACGAATTACAGAATTGAACCTTAACATTGTTTAGGTAATGCGATACTTTTTCTATTTATCGAAACTCGATATCGGCTTTCGCAATCAACTGTTAGGTTTTTCCACGATATTCGTTCATACGACACCCTTCTAGACGATCCCTGATATTTCTGGATATCTTCATTGTTTGCTCATCGGTTTATCAATCATTAAACATTGAGCTTTACAGAAATTAAAATGTCGCTCCGCATACGCAAAGCGACTTTCACACTATAAACTTTTCTATCGTCTCTGCCAGATTTTCTATCGGCGCATCGACCTGCAACTGCCAGAGACAGCACTGCCGGTAGAGTTCCTGCCTGCGGTTATATAGGGCATAGAAACTCTCTTTGTCAACAGCCAAGGGACGATACTGCGAACTGGTCTGCACCCGATGCCAGCAGATATCCGGACCGGGGTCCAGAAGCAAAACCGGCAAACTCTGCAGGAGATTGCGGTTATTTTCAGATTCGACAACTCCGCCACCGAGAACGATGATGCCGCGTTTCAGACGGGCAAGTTCGCCCAGCAAGATCTGCTCCCGGGCACGAAAGGCGACGGGGTCGGCATGGAGCTGGTTTCCGGGAGAGTCTCCCTGCCAGACTTCCAGCAAATGATCGCTGTCCCATAAAGGCAAATCCCACTCACGGGCTAGGTAGTGGCCAAGAGTGCTTTTACCAGATCCCATAAAGCCGATAAGGAATAGCAGCAACTTCAATTCTCTTAGCACCTCCTGGCAAACATAATATACCAAACCGGGGAAGAGCAAATTGGCTAAGGCAGAACCTCCCAAACATGGGAAGCGTCGGGTGGGTCATTTTGAGTATACCAACCTGCCCTGTATTGCTGCCCGTTATACCAAACAATATCGCCGTTGTTATAAACATTGAAAGAACGCCACTCATCGGTCAACTCATTCCAAGGACTGCGCATTAATCCAGGTTGATCATTTTGACTATAACCTCTAGCCCGAAATTCTTTACCTTCAAAAACAACAATGTCACCTTCGCCATAAACATTATACCAACGCCACTCATCGGTTACCTCTTGCCATACGGGGTCTGTCCCCGGTTCAATCCCTTGAATGTACCACCGGGCCCAAAAGATTCTTCCGTCGTGTATAACGTAATCATCTTCCTCATAAATCGTTACCGAATCCCATTGAGGATATGATTCAACAACATTTATTTGAACAGGGAATTCGTAAGTGCCAATGGTATTGCCTTCAAGAGCGACCGACAATGTAACATTTGTCGAAAATAATCCTATTTCTTTGTTTTTAAATTGAAACTCAGCCTCAATATTGCCGCTATCCCCGGGCTGAATACGATTATTGCCAGTCAAATCGGTAAGCATGTTATTTTTCATAAGAGAATTAGGGTTATCTATATTGAAAGTTACGGTAATTGCTGAGTTAGACTTATTTACTATTTCACCCAAGAGAAAACTCTCTTTACCTTTAGAATTTTCATGGTTACCAAAATCAACAACAAAATCTCCATTGTGGTTGTGAAACCCCACGGGCCCACTTCCATCTTGTCGCTGATAGGTGTCTTCATTGTTACCCAATGTAATATAGAAAAGGACATGGCCAGGATGGGTGCTAATTGTGTCTTCGGCTATAATGTAACTAGTACCAAAAAAAGCCATCGCCTGTGGGCTAATAGCAATAACTGCAATTATAACAAGGGCGATGATTAACTTTTTCACCAGAATCCCCCCAATGGAACCTGAAATACGACACGTCCAATAATCCATTGATACTCAATAGCCGCCGGAGTAGCATCAGGAACTGCGTCTCCCTGAGTATAAAACATCCCGTCTGCGATTTCCACAATCCGATGTGTTTCGGTGTTAAACCCGGGTTGTTGGTAAGTAATTATATCGCCGGTCCGTAATTCTGAGCTTTCCACTGGCTGGACAACGATAATATTATTCGGTCTAATATAGGGCGCCATACTGCTTGAGGTAACACGAAAAGACTGCCACCCCCATAATTGGGGAACCCACATCAGTGCTAGAATGGCAATCAGGAAGACTGTAAATGAAATTATAGCACCTTTGATAGCTGTTGTTAGTATATTAAACATATCTGGTTAAGGGGCTGCAACAGCAGCCCCTTTTCCTCCGTCTCTAAGGTTTAATCTTCGCTAGGTTCAAGAATATTCCCTTCATCATCTATTGCGTCAACTTGGTATGCATGAAAGGTTATTTCTACCTGAGTAGATTGGGCACTATACTGATTATCGGCAGCTTGAGACAAATGGACGTAGAAACTAAGAGTAACATCATCATTGGGATCTAATTGATCTTGTCCCACTACAATTTCTCCATCGATGAGGTTATCTTTATATATGTCAGCGCCATCATCATCTTGGATAACCAAATAAAGCTCACTTTCGTCTCCCCACAATATGTTCGAATCTTGTGTATCAGGCCGTGCAATTTCTACCCAATAGATGAACTCAACTTCTCCTGAATTCTTAATCGTGACCTCTTTGGATTCGCTTTGACGACCTGGAATTAAATCAGTTACTGTAATAAGTTCTTCATAGTTTTCAATTTCAGCCTTCCATTCTAGAACAGTTACGTCGCTGGTATCTGTTTCTACAGTACTAAACCAAGCACCAGTTCCCTGAATCGTAACTACACTATAAACCAATAGAATCATTACAAAAGCCAAGCCTATGATGACTGAGGTCCGTCTTCTTCCTCTGCTCATTTAATTACCCCCACTTTAATTTGTCCCACGCATACCCAGGCACCCTACCTGCTTGTCCAAACTAAAGTGCTCATTTATTACTGGGGAAAGTGCTCATTTATGTACCCATTGCGATAATATCAATTCCCGATAGGACTGTCAACAAGAATTTGTATTTTTTGTCTGATTTAGTCGTAATCCACACTCACAATTACTCTGTCGAGGCGAACCGTGATTGTTGAGGCATCAATCTCAATTGTCACTTCGCTATCAGGCCAATTGTCTGCCACCTGCAAGGCGAGGTCTGGGTTTTGTTTTGCCAGCTCCGCCAGCGAGTGAGCTACATACTTGGCCCGGGTATAGTGATAGTCATCCAGGGCCGAGGCAAGGTCAGAGCGAGCGTTATGTAAGAGTGTGATGGCTGCGGGAACTGCCGCCAACATCAACACCAGCACAACTATCAAGACATATCCTTTCTGGTTATTCATTGCTCATCTGAAAGCAACTCCGGTATGTCTGCCCATCTTTATATATCAGCGTCATCCAGAGAACATCATCGTCGAGCTGCCAATCAACGGCCTGCACCTTGTCGGCGAAGGCGGCATCGCGATTTTGCCAGTTGCGGTAAAAGGAACCAGCGGGCGTCAAACGGTAGGTGGCCAAGCCGCTGTCCAGATAAAAAATTGCCCTGTCGGACAAAATCGATACAGACTTGGCATTCATGGCGTCTGTAGCCAAGGAATCGTAGGCCTGGGCTGCCCAATGGCGTTGCCGGGCCTGGTCATTGGTTGTGTGCCACATCTGCCAGAATACATAAAGCTGCGTCGCAGCCACAGTCAAGATAAGTAACGAGAGTGCGGTGGCGACCAATGTTTCCAGTAAGATATAGCCCTTGCTCATTGCACTCGAACCATAGCCAGTGGTTTGGGTAGCGCTTCGCCTGTGACCTCCACCTGCCAGTAGCTGATGCCGTTTGAGTGTAGAGCGGTGAGTGTACTGGTGAGACTGGCTTCACTAAGCACATCCGGCGCCTGACCGGCTGAGGCCAACTCCAGATGGGCCTGGGCCAACAGCCGTCCCCTGGTCACCGCCTGGGCAGTGTCAGCTATTTGCAATGTACTGACAAACAAAGCACCCAAGGTCAGGGCAACAAGCACCATGATTGCCGCAGCAGCGGCCACATCCAGGAGGATTGCGCCCTTACTCTTGCTCATGGTTACAGACCACCCGGCCATCTTCTAGCTCGTATTCCCCACCCAACGGGCACTCCACCGGTTTGGAAAGTAATTTTTCCTCTGTCAGAAGCTCGGTCAGGGTTTGGTTTTCCGGCTTTGGCAGCTCGCCATTTTTAAGCCGGTAGCGCTCAACCTGGGCATCGAGAATTTCAATATTGGCAATGCAAGCGTCTTGGCGGGAACTTTCCAAGGCATGCAGATAATTGGGCACAGCAATTGCCGCCAAAATGCTGATAATCGCCACCACAACCAGCACCTCCATCAGTGTAAAACCATCCTTGTTTAACATGTTTTCACCTACCTTTAAATAGCAGTCATTATGCCCAACAAAGGAAGCATAAGCGTGAGAAGCAGCAAGGCCACCAAGCCGCCAACCGCCAGAACCGACAAGGGTTCAAGATAGCGCTGCAACATTGCGAACCCGGTCTCCGTCTCCTCCAGATAATAATCTGCAGCCCGTTTCAGGGTGGACTCCATATCACCGGTAATTTCGCCCTGGGCAACAAAGGCCGGCAGCAGGCCGGGACTTTCCGCCAGCGACGTGGTCAGATCGATTCCCATGCGCAGGTCTTTGAGCACAGACGGCGCCGGCCCAGACGGGTTCAGGGTCGCGGCCATTTCCAATCCATGCTCTAAGTTCTTACCTACTGCCACCGTCATGGCGGTAATCCGGCAGAAGTAATAACAATTGATGCTGCGCATTATCGGGATTTTTGCTCGTGCCTGCCAGGGCAGTCTTCTTATCCACATCGTTGTCCCTGTCAGTGCGGCAACAATCAGGAGGGCAATCAGGGCGAACCGGAATGGCGTCAGCGCCTGGGAAAGGGCAAACACCGCTTGTGTCGCCGGCGGAGGAATTACATCGAGACCGGCGTAGAGGTCGGCGAATACCGGCGTCACATGCCAGAGGGCCACCAGGCCACTTATCCCGGCGACAGTGAGCACCAGCATCGGATAAAACAACATCCGCGCCAGCTGGTTCTGGATTTGCCAGCGCTGCTGATAATGCTGGCCCAAAAGTTCCAGGGCCGGGAGCAGGCTGTCGTTGTCCTCGCCAATCTTCAGCAAGCGACAGTAGAAGTCTGGAAATAATTTGGGCATGCCGGCCATTGTCTGGTGGACCGGGTGTCCGTTTCGCAGGGTGGTGGCCAGCGTTCCTGTGGCCTTGGCATAGCCCCGGTGGGGGAAATATGCGGACAAATGCTCCAGGGCGGTGACCAGGGGCAGGCCGCTTCTTAGCATCGAAGCCAATTGCCTGGTACAGAGCAGCAGATACTTCATACATGCCCCTCCATTTCCAGAGCAATGCGAGTCAACTCATCACTGGTTGTGCGCCCCTGCTCCACTTTGTGGAGACAGTCATCCAGAAGGGTTGGCTTAGGGGGATTTGGTTCGTTACCGGTGAGAATTGCCTGACGGCAGGGTCCGGTTACATTAAGCAGTTCAAATATACCCACCCGGCCAAACCAGCCACTGCCCATGCAACGCTGACACCCCTTTTTGCAAGTACAGGGGCGCCGCACCAGCCGTTGCGCCAGGACACCGTTCAGCGCCCCTGCCACCTGATAGCGGGCACAGTTCATCTCCAGCAAGCGGTTTACAGCCCCCCGGGCCGTGAGGCTGTGCATCGTCGCCATGACCAGGTGCCCGGTCATCGCCGCCCGTACGCTGATTGCCGCCGTCTCGGCATCGCGAATCTCCCCCACCAGGACCACATCCGGATCCTGACGCAACAGGCCCCGGAGCCCGGTGGCAAAATCCAGTCCGCTGCGGTAATTGACTTGGGTTTGCACCACATCGGCCAGCCGGTACTCCACCGGGTCTTCCAAGGTCATGATATTTACCCGGCTCCTGTCCAGGAGGTGCAGGGCGGCGTAGAGTGTGGTGGTCTTACCCGAGCCGGTGGGACCGGTGACCAGTAGCAGGCCCTGACGCCTCAAAACCATGCGGGAAAACTCCTCGGCCATTGCCTGGGGCATGCCCAGTTCGCCCAGATCCAGGCTCAAAGGCTCACAGGGCAGCAGACGCAGGGCAAGCTTTTCCCCCAGGATGCTGGGTTGGGAGGCGGCCCGCAGGTCAAAATGTCTGCCCGCCACGACTTTGTGGAAGCTGCCATCCTGGGGCAGCATGCGCTGGGCCACATCCATGCCCGATTCCACCTTGATGATGCTGATCAGCTGGCGGCCCTCCCCGGTGGGCAATGTACGCCCGGGCAGCAGTTGGCCGTCGATACGCATGCGGATGCGAAATTGTTCTTCCGTCGGTTCGATATGCACGTCGGTGGCGCGAAGGTCCACCGCTGAATTTAACAACTCGGCAAGCATGATTTACCTCCTAACGCTGGACCCGTACCCGACCGGAATGGTTGGCAATAATGATTTGCACATTTCCCTGCCAGTTTTCATGGGTAAGGGAGATCCTGCCGTTTTGACTGGCCCGGCCGCTGGGATGGTAGCGGACTTGGTGCTGATAGCTTAGGTAGTCAAACTCCACGCCTGCTGGCAGCCAAATTGTCTGAGCAACCGGGTATTGACCGGAAAGGTCTTTAATTACGTAGCAATTATCGAAGGGGAAAAAAGCGAACTCAAAGGTTGTGTTTTGGGCCACAGCCAGCTGTTGATAGTGTTGCAGTTCCCTTGCAAGGCGCTCCGCTGCCTGTTCGGCTGAGAGAACCGCAGCCAGGTCTACTCCCACCGGCGCCACCACCGCCATGCCAAGGCCGAGAATTGCCAAAGCGACCGCGACAGAAATTAGTTTAAAATCCAACGCTAATCGCTCCCCTCAACTTTTTCTATT
The DNA here is from genome assembly GCA_009711825.1 of Bacillota bacterium. Taxonomy (NCBI): domain Bacteria; kingdom Bacillati; phylum Bacillota; species Bacillota bacterium. The sequence goes on from VEMY01000010.1 coordinate 140,084, forward strand.
TTTTTCGCCACCAGTTGACTGTTTTCCTGCAAGAATCCGAAAATTCTGTACACGAAAAAACACCTTACGGTGTCAGCGGTAAATTGACTGCAGCTGCCATCGCAGCCACAGGCGCCGGGCGGTTGCTCCAGAGCGTGAAACTTTCGGCTGCCTGAAAGACCAGCATTCCTAAACCTGAATAATAGTTTGCATGGAGTATATCGTTCTCAAGATAATTTAGATTATAGATTAGCGCTTTTTGCGGCCAGGACCAGCGCTGCCAGACCCCGGGGGGTGTACAGACAAAAATCAGGTCGGCCTCCGACAACTCCGGTGTGTGCCAAGGGATATGTTCCACTGCCTGCTTGAACCGCTTGGCCAGGTCGTTTGCCTGTTCCTGGCGCCGGCAGACAATGGTTACTGTTGCCGAAGAGTTCAAGTTAGCTAACACGGCAGCAGCGGCGCCACCTGCGCCCAAGATAAGGATTTTGCGGCCGGTGGTTGTTATGCCAAGCCGGACGAGATCCCGGTTGAGACCCACGACGTCGGTGTTATAACCTATTAGGCGCTTGTCCCTGCGCACGATGGTATTAACAGCGCCCAATTGTTCCGCCACTGGGTCCAGTTCATCCAGGTAGCGGATACACTCCTCCTTATAGGGGATTGTGACATTGGCGCCGATGCAGCCCGGCGACCTCAAGGTATCTATTGCCTCCGCGAACTCCGGCACCGCCAGCAGTTTGTATTCCCAGGGTAAATTAAAGGCCGAGCAGGCGGCGCTGTGCAGTTGTGGCGACAGCGAGTAGCCCGGTGCCCGGCCAATCAGGTATAGTTGATTCACTCTTCTTCCTCCCCGGCCTGCCCAAAATAGAGCTTGAGCAGCACCCGTTCTCCATCCCGAATCAGGCCGATATCGTTCAGCCGCTGCCCCGGGGCAGGGGGCTGACGTTCAACCACCTGCTTTAAAAGCGCCAGCGGCGCCTGTCCTGAGGACAGATCCAACTCCTGAAAGTATACTTGTTCCTGTTCCACATCAGCACCCCCTAAAATGTTATATCTATATACTATGCTCCAGGGGAGTGCCGATATGCATTTAATCGTCCGGACTGTCTGTAAGCCCACGCCGTTTGAGGCGACGCAAGACCATCTGCTCCAATGCACGATTGATTTTGGTGCCGAAAAACTCCTTGTCGCTCACCGGCAAGACCAGAATCGTAAACAAGCCATGCCGATTGCCTCCGAGGACATCGGTAAAAATCTGATCGCCCACCACCGCCGTTTCCGTGGCTGACACACCTAAAGTCTCCAGGGCGGTGCGAAACGCGCCCCGCCGGGGCTTAATCGCCTTGGATATGGCCGGAATCCCCACGGCCTTGGCAAACTTATCCACCCGATCCCGGGAGTTGTTGGATACTATGAATACAGCAAAACCTTTGGCCTGAACCATACCCAACCACTCCATCAGTCGTTGGTCTGGCAACGGACTGTCCCAGGCAACTAGTGTATTGTCCAAATCAGTAATTATTGCTCGGATGCCGCGATTCCATAATTTATCCAGATCAATGTGGTAAATGCTTTTTACATATAAATTGGGGCTAAATTTTTCTAACATTGTCCACCTCCTTGGCGCTCTAGATTTATTCGTTATTGATGTTCAATTTCCTGCTAAATTTTCCTGTGTAATTGATGATTAAGCATCCGCAATGCCCGTTTCTCGATTCGAGACACATAGGAGCGGGAGATACCCAGTTTGGCAGCAATCTCCCGTTGCGGCCAGCTGCGTCCGTCCTTGAGGGCAAACCGGCGCTCCAGAACAAAGCGCTCCCGCCGGGGCAGTTTTTGAATCGTCTCCTTTAGCCGGGCAATCTGGAGCTTTTGCTCCACCCGTTCGAATAAGTCCGATTCCGAGCCCAGGATGTCCATTAAGGATAATTCATTGCCCTCCTGGTCGATTCCCAGTGGTTCTTCTAGGGAGAGGTCATCGCGGCTTTTTTTCATGCTCCGCAATTGCATGAGAATCTCATTCTCTATGCAGCGGGCCGCATATGTTGCCAGGCGCACGCCTTTCGAGGGTTGAAAGGTGTTAATTGCTTTAATCAGACCAACTGTGCCGATGGAAATCAGGTCGTCGTTATCAATGCGGGTGTTATCGTATTTCTTGACAATATGAGCTACCAGGCGGAGATTATGTTCAATCAGTTTTTGCCGGGCATGTTCATCCCCCTCCTGGAGCAAATTGATAAACCGTTCCTCGTCTTTCGGGTCTAGGGGTTGGGGAAAAGAACTGTTCTTAATATGGGAAACTAAAAGCGCCAAGTCTCGAACCGCGTTGGCCAACAATAGCAAAACTGCAGGAATCACAGGCATCCCCCTATCAATATTAAGCTCACTATATATATGCCTGTGAAGTCAATTGCGTGACAACCAATTATTCCCGGGCAAGAATGGTGTGGGCCAGCTCAGCCAGCAACCGTTCCCTCTGCACCGATAACCAGCCTGGGGGCACCTCCGCCATGTAAACTACAACATACCGGGGCGAATCGACTGGGAAGAAACCTGCATTCCAGCGGATCTCATAATTGCCGGGTTGCAGGCGATCAGAAGTGCCAGTCTTGGCTGCAAGTTCTCTGGCCCGGGGCCAGGCGGTTAAATTGTACAAGTTCTCTCTATTCAATACCGCCTGGTTGAGCATTTGCGCCACTGTGCGGGCAGTGCTTGAAGTAAACACCCTGGTCCAACGGGGAGTTACCGGCGTCGGCTTCTCATCGTCTAGGGCCAGAACCAGACTTGGTTCCACCCGGTAACCGCCATTGGCAACAGCGGCCATCATCACGGCCACTTGCAAAGGCGTAGTCTCAAACTTATTGCCGCCAAGAGCAAAATGATTTACAACCCCCGACTCGGTAGACAAGTCCGCAAGCGTCGGCAGTTGGCCGGCATCAACCTCAAAAGACGGCAGTTCTATTGGCGGGGGCTCCCCCAAACCCATGCCCTCGGCCATCTTGAGCAAGTCCTCAGCACCCAGCTCAACCGCCAGTTTGGCAAAATAGACATTACAGGAGTGGGAAAGAGCGCCGGCCAAGTCCAGCTCGCCATGAACCTGGTGACATTCAAAACTGTTGGCGCCGTAAGTAATGCTTCCGGTGCATGTATAGCGGGCCTGGAGATAGTTAATGTCTTGCTCCAGGGCGACCGCAGCGGTCAATGTCTTGATAACCGACGCCGGGGGCAAAACCGGCACATTGGGAGATTTGCGCACCGCCCGGTTATAGTGATGCTCGGCGCCTATAATTTCAGGCCTGCTGGCCATGGCAAGGATTTCACCGGTATTGGGGTCGAGGACAAGCAACGCACCGGTGGGCGGCACGCGGCCGGTATCGATATATTGGTTCCAGACTGATTCAACAATGCGCTGAATTTCCAGGTCTAATGTAGTGACCAGAACCGGTGGCTCAGCGCCGATTTCCCGGTAACCCAGACCGGGAATCAACTGATTGCCGGCGGTGACAAATGCAGCCACAGCCGGGCGCTGACAACTGAGGAAGCTATCAAAGCTCTTTTCCAGACCTAAAAGTCCAGCATTGTCGTTGACAATCCCCAACACGTGGCAAGCCAGCGAAGTATATGTATACCGGCGGAAATTGAGCTCGTCGTCCCAGTCCCAAGTTACAGGTTTAATCCAATGGGGAAGCTCTATTTGCGGGGCCAGCGGGGCCACAAGCGGTAAAGGCTGCCGGTTCCGGGAACGCTCAATTATTGTCTCGGTGTCCAGGCCGGTTCTGGATTCCAACCAATTGAGCCAACTGTTGAAGTCAGCTTCTGTTTCTTCGACCCGGCCCACTTGGGTAAACACCGCGAGACCGGACCGGGGCTGGGCTCCGGTCAGGGGCGCGAGGTTGCGGTCTGTAATCTGTCCCCGCCCGCTATTGCCATGGCCCCAGTCCAAAAACACAGTCCGCGTATGATGATAGGTGGCGATTTGCGCCAACTCTTTGGCCTGGACAAGCTGCAACCAAGCCAGGCGAAAGATTAAAATTAGAGAAGTAACCAGAAAGCATAACATCAGTGCTGTAATTCGTTTTCGACGCTCGGCGGACACAAAAACACCCCCGGAGCTAGTATCACCCGGGGGCAGGGCTTTATCCTTTTGAGTTATCAAGCAAATGGCGGATTTTACTGACCAAAATATCTACCGCTACCAAATTTTGACCGCCTTCCGGAACGATTAAATCGGCATATCGTTTGGTGGGCTCAACAAATTGCATATGCATTGGCCGCACCACCGACAGATACTGCTCCACAACAGATTCCAGCGTTCGTCCCCGCTCCTGAATATCCCGACAAATGCGGCGGATGATTCGAACATCGGCATCGGTATCCACATAGACCTTTATATCGAGAAGATTGCGGATGCGTTTGTCCTCCAGAATCAAAATGCCTTCCAGGATTATCACTGGCCGGCTTTCCACCCGCTCTGTCCTGGCCAAACGCGTGTGTTCAACGAAACTGTAGACCGGCTTTTCAATCGTCTGGTTTTGCAGTAATTTCTCCAAATGACTGATCAAGAGCGGCGTGTCAAAGGCAAAGGGGTGATCATAATTGGTGTGCAGCCGCTCTTCAAAGCTGATATCGGATTGATCCTTGTAATAACTATCGTGCTCCAGCACAGCCACACTCTCCGGCGGCAAACTCTCAACGATGGCGTTTGTAACAGTGGTCTTGCCTGAGCCTGTCCCACCGGCAATCCCAATCAACAAAGGCCCGTCATTCATTGCTCCCGCCTCCGCAACACCGTAAACTCTGGCACCGGTTGTGGCCAGGGAATTTTCACCAATTGTTGGGCATGGGGCGCCCGCTCCAGAGGCCTCCCTTCAGCATTCGTCATGGCTTCAACTTTTATACTCACCGGCTTGCTGCCCGGCAGCACCAAGTCCAGGGTCTGCCCTCGGGCAAAATTGCCCCGCTGCTCAACCAGCAACTCACCATCCTGCCAACCGCGGACAACACCTACAAAAGCGGCGTGGCGCAGGTAGCGGGAGTGTTCGGTGAACTGGCCTTCAGCGCCGGGGGCGCCAAAGTAAAATCCGGTGCTCCACGGACGGTGACTGGCCAAATCCAATTCTTCCAACCAGGCCGGATCCAGCTGATAATTATCGCCCTGCTGCCACCAGGCGTCAATCGCCTGTCGATAAGCGTTGACTACAGTTGCCAGATAATGCACACTCTTCATCCGGCCCTCGATTTTAAAGCTGGCAATTCCAGCGGCCGCCAACTGGGGAACATAGGGCAGCATGCATAAATCCCGGGCGTTGAAAATATAAGTGCCCCGCTCATCTTCTTCCACATGCATATATTCGCCAGGGCGCTGGGCCTCCACCAGATGGTATTTCCAGCGGCAGGGCTGGGCGCAATCGCCCCGGTTGGCACTGCGGCCGGTTAGGAAGCTGCTGATTAGACAACGGCCCGACCAGGCCATGCACATGGCGCCGTGGATAAAGGTTTCCAGCTCGACCTCGGTATTGTCGGCAATATCCTTGATTTCCTCGAGATTAAGTTCCCGGGCCAAAACCACTCTCCGGGCGCCAAGCTCTCCCCAGAAATTCACGCCTGCGGTATTGCTGGTGCTGGCCTGGGTGCTGATATGCACTTCCAGACCCGGTGCCACCCGACGCACAGTTTGAAACACCCCGACATCGGAGACAATCACAGCGTCCACGCCAGCGGCCTCAAGCCAACGCACATACTCCTCCAAAGGTTGCAAGTCGTTGTTTTTGGCGTAGATATTAATCGCTACATAAACCCGGACGCCATTAGCGTGGGCGTGGTACAGCGCTTCAATCAGCTCTGCCTCGTTAAAATTACCGGCGCCGGCCCGGAGACTGAAGGCCTGTCCGCCCAGGTATACGGCATCTGCGCCGTAGACAATGGCGGTTCGCAGTTTCTCCAAATCACCGGCCGGCGCTAAAAGTTCAGGTTTCATAGCCTCTGCCTCCGTTAGTTTTGTCTGTTCTCCCTTGCCCTCCGGGCGTTTTGCACATGCTCGGCATAAGTGGCAGCGAAATAGTGCTCACTGCTGCCATCATCTTTGGCGACAAAAAATTTATAATCAACATCGGCTGGAAATACAGTGGCCCGCAACGAACCGGCGCCCGGTCCGGCAATCGGCCCCGGAGGCAAGCCGGGATACATGTACGTGTTATAAGGAGAGTCGATGTCCCTGTACGGAGAAATATCGCGAATGGAGAAATCCTGCAGGATATAATTGATCGTTGCACATGATTCCAGCATAAAGTAAGTTTCAGCCCGATCTATCAACCGATTGTGGAAGGCCGCCGCAACCAGCGGACGCTCATCGGCTACAACTGCTTCCTTCTCGACGATTGACGCCAAAGTGACGATTTCATGCACCGTCATGCCCATGGCTTCGGTGGCTTCACGCATTTCTTCAGTGAACACGCGATCAAAGCCCCTGAGCATGGTGTTGATAACCGCCCGTTCCCGGTCCTCTACATCAGCGCGCATTTCATAGGTATCCGGGAACAAATATCCTTCCAAGGGAAATTCCAGCCCCTCGGGAATCTGCTCCACAAACCAATAATCCCAATTAGACAGATCATTTGCCAGCTCCAGAAAACGTTCCTCATCGACAATCCCCCTGTTGGCCAGGCGGGCAGCAATGTCGGAGATAAACAGACCTTCCGGAACCGTAAATCGAAATGTGTCGATAAAAGCGTCGCCAGAAACAAGTTTGTCCACAATTTCTTCAAGACCGGATGATGGACTGAGCATATAGTCGCCGGCCTGGATTCTACCATCCAGTTCATGGTACCTGAGATAAAGACGGAAGACCAAAGCGCTCTTAATCACTCCTGCCTCTTCGAGAACATCGCCAATCCTTGCACTGGATGCACCCTGAGGGACAGTTACGAGAAATTCTGTGCTATCGTCGCTAACCGGACCGAGATTGTCCTGCAAAATACCATAGCCAATGTAGGCGCCGGTGGAAAGAGCCGTAACCAGTAATAACAGGACAATTAGGATTGGCACCAAGAGCCGGGGTCTGCTGGTCTTGGTTTCATGCTGGCTTTTTGCCATGAATTTCACCCGCTTTATTTAAGAATGCAGTTTTTGCCAGGCAGCCTCTACCGCTGCCAGTTCATCATCATCAATAACATATACATACATTTCTTCTTCGGCATTGCCTTCATCGCTGACTACCTGCTCAACCCGAAACGGTATCAGGGTTTGCTGATCTTCTTCCGGTTGCAGCAGGGCGTAATTGCGGCCCCGCACTTGCAACCGCCGGTATTCGATGAAGTTCAAGAGTTGATTTTCTTCTTCATTATACAATTGAATAACATTGCTGTCATCAGACATTTTTTTCACCTCGTTGTAAATAGCTTTGCAAAATTATCACTGCTGCCATTTTATCCACTACTTTGCGGCGCTTCCGCCGACTAACATCGGCATCGATCAACACCCGCTCCGCGGCCATTGTTGTCAAGCGCTCATCTTCAAAATCCACCGGTAGTCCAGTTGTAATTGCAAGCTCCTCGGCAAACTGCTCAGCGCTTTCAGCGCCCGGGCCGTAGGTTCCATTCATATTCCGGGGCATCCCTATCACCAGACGGGACACTTCATATTCTTGGCATAACTTTTTAATTTCAGCAAAAGTTTTTTTATCATTAGCCAGTACCTTGATTCCCTGGGCAGTCATTCCCAGGGGGTCAGAGACCGCTACCCCAATTCTTTTTTCCCCGACATCTAAGGCCATTATCCGCATCAATGGCACCTCTATTCAAATTATTTTAAGACACATTTCCCCGCAGACACGGCTGCAATAGCCACAACATAGACAGAGGTCATGATTAACAATTGCCTTCCCCTGTTCTATCTGCAATGCCGCCTGGGGACAGACGCTGACACAGGCAGCGCACCCCCTGCACCAGTCGGCAATGTGCAGGCGTCGTTTTCTGCCCAAAGTCGCGCTGGCAAGCTCTGGCGCCGGATTGCGACCATTGCACAAAGCGAGATTGAAGTCTATCTCTTCCTGGCTGACCATGCCAATGACCATACTCTCAAACCATGGCATACCCAGCACATGGGCGATGGCAGTACCAGCGTCACGATACAAACTGCCTCCACCCAAAACCTTCATTGCATAAATCCCGCGCCCGCTTGCCTGGGCATCCAACAGGGCCTTAGACATTGTCTCGGCATTGCCATCCCGGATACCTACTCCTGCCTGATTGTAAAGGGGATGCAGGATTTGAATTTCCGGCCACGTCAATGCGGCCTGCACCCCTGACACACTGTGGGTGGAAATCCCCACTGCTCGGATAGCCCCTTTACTTCGGGCTTCAGCCAACCATTCCAGGGCCTCCCGGTGTCCGGGCAGAGTCAGGGCGCTCTGCTCATGCAACAACACTATATCGAGGACATCCCTGCCCAAAGCGCGTCGGGCCTCCTCCACCGCCTCCCGGGCCTGACATGCAGTATAGGCATAGGTTTTGGTGGCAATCACCGGTTCTCCCTTAATTTTACTCAAAGCAGCTTTCAACACAGGATAATTGTTGTAAATTTGCGCAGTATCCCAAAAAGTCACGCCCTTGTGCCAGGCGTAACACAAAAGTTCAGCCCCCTCTTCCACAGATAGGGAAGTTTGCAGGGGGCTGAGAGCCAACGTTCCAAAACCCAGGCGACTGACGGCGATTCCCGAGTCGCCCAGGTTGATAACCGGCAACAATTTTATTCTACCTCTTGTAGATATGCGGTCACAAGTTCTTCCAGAATATCGTCCCGTTCCAGCTTGCGAATCAGGCTGCGGGCATTGCGATGGCTGGTGATATAAGCCGGGTCTCCGGAAATAAGGTAACCGACAATTTGGTTGATTGGATTGTATCCTTTTTCTTTCAAGGCCGTGAACACTTCAACCAAGATGGTGCGGGTTTCATTGGACTCCTCGGCATCGAGCCGAAAACTTACAGTTTCCTGAGTATGGTTATCCACATGCGTCCACCCCCTATTTATTAAATGCTTATAGATGGATTCTACTCTCTGGGCAAAAATTCCTGCTAGATAATTATATTCCCCAACAGACGGCCGCTATTCACCGGCCTGCATTTGCTCAGCAACAATTGTCGGAACTTGTTCCAGGGCCTGGGGCAATTGCTGAGGATTGCGTCCGCCAGCCTGGGCCATATCGGGTCGACCGCCGCCGCCACCGCCCACTGCCTTGGCAACTTTACCAACCAATTTTCCGGCATGGAGTCCGGATTTCAACAAGTCCTTGCTGACCACAGCAACTAAATTCACCTTGTCATCGGCAGTTGTCGCCAAGACCACTACTCCTGACTTGAGTTTTGCGGCCAATTGTTCCGCCTGATTACGCAACGCTGCCATGTCGGCACTCTCTACCTGTCGGGCCAGCACCGGCACCCCGTTGACATCTTCTGTCTGATCGAGGATGCTGGATGTTTGCAGTGAAAAAATCTGGCTCTGTAATTTTTCGTTCTCCTGACGATAACGGCGCAGTTCCGCCTGCAGTTCGCCAATGCGCTCGACAAGGTTTTCCGGTTTTGTTTTGGCAGCCTGAGCAGCAGCGGTCAAAGTGGTTTCCACTGTATGCAAATGCCGAAGCACTGCATCACCGGTGATTGCCTCAATCCTGCGTACGCCGGAACCAATGCCGGTTTCGCCAACTATTTTAAAACCGCGGATTCTGGCAGTAGTCTTCACATGAGTGCCGCCGCATAGCTCCTGACTGAAATCTCCCACAGAAACTACCCGCACCTGATCACCATACTTCTCGCCGAACAGCGCCACTGCCCCCTGTTTCCGGGCCTCATCCAGGCTCATCTCGGCTGCGGTCACCGGCAAATCGCTGGCAATCAGCGCGTTAACCCGGCCCTCTACTTGCTCCAACTCCTCAGGTGTCAGCGGTGATGTGTGGGTATAGTCAAACCGCAGCCGCCCGGGCTCCACCAGGGAACCGGCCTGACGCACATGCTCGCCGACCACATCCCGCAGGACCTTATGCAGCAGGTGGGTGGCTGTATGATTGGCCTGAATCTCCCGGCGTCGACCGGAAACCTCGGCCACCACCGAATCTCCGACGGCAATTTCTCCTGTAACCACCTGTCCGTGGTGCAGAACTATGCCGCCTGTGGCAGTCGTATTTTCCACCTGGACACTGGCGCTGCCGGCCTGAAGGATGCCAGTATCGCCAATCTGACCGCCACCTTCCGCGTAGAAAGGAGTTTTATCCAAGACGAGGATAACTTGTTCACCGACAGCGGCCTGTTCCCGTTTATCCGGGGCAAGTATTGCCAGCACCCGTCCGGAAGCCGACAGGGCACCGTAACCGGTAAACTCAGTGGCAGGCACATCCTTTAATTCACCGGACAGATCTCTGGTCATCATCGCGTCCACTTCGCTCCGGGCAGCCCGGGCTTGGGCACGCTGCTGCTCTAGTGCATTAGCAAAACCTTTTTCATCGACAACGAATCCCCGCTCGGCTGCAATTTCCTGGGTCAGGTCTAGGGGGAAGCCGTAGGTATCATAGAGCTTGAACGCCGTCTCACCATCCAGAGTTCCTCCGGCTGAAAGTGCCGCCAGTTCCCGCTCCATTAAATCCATTCCCTGACTGATGGTAGCCAGGAACCGCTCCTCTTCATTAACTACAGTTTTTAAAATATGCTCTTGATTGGCAGAGAGTTCAGAATAAACATCGCCAAACATATCTACAACCTTTTGGACTCCGGTGTGCAGAAAACTCCCCTTCAATCCGCAGAGCATACCATGACGGACGGCTCTGCGCAAAAGGCGGCGCAGCACATAGCCCCGGCCCTCATTGGCTGGCAAAATGCCGTCAGCCAGCATAAAGACCACTGCCCGGAGATGATCTCCGATCACCCGCAGGGAAGCGGTATAACGCGGGTTGCTGTACTCGACCTGTGCCAACTGTGCATAGTGTTCGATCAGCGGTAAAATCAGGTCACAATCATAATTGGTCTTTACCCCCTGGAGAACGGCAGCAATCCGCTCCAGGCCCATGCCAGTGTCGATATTCGGTGAGGGCAGCGGGTTATAATTCCCTTCCTCATCTTTGTCATACTGGGTAAACACCAGGTTCCAGACTTCCAGATACCGGTCACAATCACACCCGGGTTGGCACTTAGGATTGTCACAGCCCAGTTCCGGGCCCATATCATAGTAGATCTCTGAGCAGGGGCCACAGGGGCCGACGCCAATCTCCCAGAAATTGTCCTCTTTGCCCAGGCGGACAATCCGGTCCTTCGGCACGCCTATAGTCTTGTTCCAGATTTCCCAGGCTTCCTGATCATCGAGATAGACCGATACCCAAAGTTTTTCCGGCTCGAGATGCAAATGCTCCAGCAAAAACTCCCAGGCCCAGGTAATTGCCTCTTCCTTGAAATAATCGCCAAAGGAGAAATTGCCCAGCATTTCAAAGAACGTGTGGTGACGGGCTGTCTTGCCCACCTCCTCAATATCGCCGGTACGGACACATTTCTGCGAATTGACCATACGCCGTGTGGGTGGCGTTTTGACGCCGGTAAAATATTTCTTTAGCGGCGCCATGCCGGCGCCAATCAACAGCAAGCTGGGATCATTATCGGGGACCAAACTTGCGCTGGGAATGATGGTATGGCCCTTGCCTTCAAAAAATTTCAGGTAGCGTCTACGTATTTCATTACCTTGCATTTTCATCACCTTTCCGGGAAATAAAATAACCCCTCCCTGTCAGGGACGGGTTGACCGCGGTACCACCCTGGTTACCGGCACAAAAGCGCCGGTCAGCTCCAATGATTTTTAACGGAATCACCCGGGGAGCTCATCACTCCCGCCTCCAGGGCGGCTGTCAGCGGGCTGTCAGGACCTTGCACCAACCGGTCCCTCTCTGGCTACAGCAGGGGCTGACTGACCCCTTCGCAGGCAACATATATACTGATTATATAGCCATGGCCGATTGGTGTCAACTTTTGCCACGGAAAACCGGAATCACCAAATTGCGCAGCAGGATGCGCAGCACCGCCAAAACCGGAACAGCGATAATCATTCCGGTAATCCCCATAAACTGTCCCCCAGCCAAAAGCGCAAGAATGACAATCAATGGGTGCATGCCCATGCTTTTTCCCAGGACCTGGGGCGCAACCAAATGGCTTTCCACCTGCTGAATCAATGTTATCACTATCGCAACCTTCAGCGCAAGGATAGGCGACTTAAGCAAAGCCACCAGTACAGCAGGAATCGCGCCGAAAAACGGCCCAAAATAAGGGATGATGTTAGTAATGCCGGCAATCAGACCCAGGATTAGGGCAAAATCCACGCCCAGGAATAACAGCCCCAAATATGTGGAGATGGCAATTATCGTTGTTATAATCAATTGACCGCGGATATAATTGCCTAAGCTGTGATCAATTTCGTAGATGATTTTCCTGGTTTTTGCCTGATGTTCCCTGGGCAACAGGCGATAGAAGGAATCCCTGACCAACGAAAAATCCTTCAAGAAATAGAATGTCAGAATCAGAATCAAGACGATATTAAAAATCGCCCGGGCGATATTGGTTGTAAACTCTGGCATTCTCCCCAACAGACCGAGCAGATACGCCTCAAGATTGTGGATGTTCTCCTCGAGCGCCAGCTCCACCGATTGCGGGAGCTGCAAGCGGTCTGTCGCTTCGTTAAACTCAACTATATATGTTTGGATCTGGGCGGTATACTCAGGAATCCGGCTGGCCAGACGGTTTACCTCCGCGGTAACCACCGGCACCAGGCGGGCGATACCTATAAACAATAACCCAAAAAACACGAAATAAATTACAAAGACCGCCAAAGTGCGATTGAATTTTTTGTCCTGCAACCAGATTACCACAGGATTCAATACATAGGAGATAATCAGTGCCACCAAAAATGGCGTAAAAATCGCCATCAATCGTTGCCGAAAGATTATCGCAAGCATAACCAAGATAAGGCCAGTAAACCCGAGAATAATTCTACGGACAGTCAAACTCTGAAGCATACGCCCCAACACATAATCACCCCCCTTTATAGTATTGTTTTTCCCCGAAAAATAATAACAGGGGCGAAAAATCGCCCCTAAAATTTACGTCTGTATCTGCGTCTGTATCTAACCGGCCGGAAATCTTCACCGCCGGCATCCATGTCTCGATAACTTTCATTGTCGTCCGTTTCGTCCAGCAGCCCGGGAAACATTTTATCCAGTATCCGGCCACCATATGCCCGAGCTGCCAACATTCCCACCAAGCCGCCCATAATAAATCCGGTCCAATATCCTCTGCGCACAAATCCACCTCCGGTCGTTTATTCCAGCGCTATTAATGTGCCCTCGGTATCAACTTCATAAATAGTCGGCTGAAGCTTACTGTCGAAACTGAATAAGACGTAACAACTCCAGCAATAAAATTGGTTATTTGCCACTTTGCCTACGTCCCGGCAATCACAATTGGGACATCTCATCTCTAACCCTCCACTAACACTATCTTTCCCCCGGGGGCGTCTCTAATTCCTCTTTACCTTCAGATCCTGGTTGTAGGTAATCGCCAACCATTATACCTTCGCCAAACACCACTGGCCCCGAAAGCGGAACCTGAATCGGGTCATGAAACAACTCGTACAGCAATCCCTCCGACAGTTCCAAGGCCTCAATGTCCAGCCCTGAAAGCACAATATCCTGAACTGTGCCCAAGCGATTTCCCGACTTGGTGTAAACTGTCTTTTGCTTTAGTTTCTCCATCGAGTGCAGACCTTCCCGAATACTGCCGGCTTCGCGGCCGCTTATTACTTGGTGCGGGCCGTCTATCACGAGAACGTCACGGCCGATTTCTTTTAACTTGTCCGCCACCAAAAGGCGGGTGCGATCCAAAATTCCCCCGGAACCCAGCTGTAATGCGTGCAGGCGCCGTCTATCCAGGTCAAAAAGCAATTCCATTATATAACCGATTTGTTTGCCATCCTCCAAGCTAAGTACCGGCATTCCCAGGATGTCGCTGGCTTTCCGCATCGGTCACCCCTTTTTTGTTTATCCTTAGCATGCCCCGGAGATTGCAAAAAATACCCGGGGGAGGAATTTTCCCGGCCGACACCGTATTAATAAGCTAGTAACGAATTTAAGGGGGCAAAAAATGATCCGAGTTGCTTGTGTTCAGCAAAAAGTAAAAATTCATCCTACCGAAGCCAGCTTTGCTGCCGATGTCGACAAATTTATAGCCCAGGCCAAAAAAGAAAATTGCCGCCTGATTGCCTTTCCGGAAGGTTGCGGCGCGATGCTGGTAACCCAGTTTATGGCGAAACCCTTAGTGAAAACCTTGGCGGCGGCCTATAGCGAAACCGAACCGGAGGCCAAAGTGGGCAAGTTCGGCAAAAAAATTCTCGCTGCCAGTCTGGATAAGCTCACTGCTCTCCAGGACATGCCGAAAATCTTTAAAAACGAGGTTCGCAAAAACGGACCCCAATTGTTGGAGTCCTATAAGCGTGTGTTTGCCTCCGCTGCCGCAAAATATGAACTTTATGTGGTCGCAGGCAGTTGCTACGCCCCTGACCCGGAGACAGGAGAAATAGTGAACGCGGCCTATGTATTTGGCCCCGACGGCAGTTGTTTGGGGCATCAAAACAAAATTCATCTGTATATCGAAGATACTCATATTTGCGAACCGGGCCATGAAATCAGGACATTTGACACTGAATTCGGCCCCATCGGCGTGGTTATCTGCTATGAAGGCATGTTCCCGGAGATATCCCGGGTGCTGGCGTTAAAAGGTGCCAAAGTGTTAATCAATGTCTCTGCCTGCCCCGGACGGTTATGTTGGAGCAAAATCCGGGCCGGTGCCTGGTCGCGCTGCCAGGACAACCAGACCTTCGGCATCCACAGTTGTCTGGTTGGAAAGAACGATATTAGCAAGCAATTTACCAAGGATTATAGCGGTCCCTCTTCAATCCTCGCCCCCCTGGATTTAACCGCTGACTACTCTGGCGTGTTGGCCCAGACCCCGCCCGACGAAGAGAGCATAATTTTTGCTGATTGGGACTTTGCCGCCCTGGACAAAGTTCGCAGCGAAAGCGACACAAAGGTATTTCAGGAGATGCGGCCCGATGTTTACCGCAAGTACATCCCCGGTTGCTATGATAATCTGGACTAATCAAAACACGCTCTGGAGAACTTCCAGAGCGTCTTGATGTTTTTCAACGCTTCTTTTTAAATGCCCGCCAGGTGCAAGCGAATTTGTCCATCTCCACCAGGGGCTCGGTGTCAATCTTGGTGATTGTGCTCCGGTGAGGCGCGGTGCGTACTAATTCCGGATCTTCGTATGCCTCCCGGGCCACCTGGCGGAGTATCTCCACATACTTATCGATATCGGCCTTTGAATAGGTCTCGGGTGGCTCCGGGGTGAAGGGCTCGGGGATTATCCTGGGATGGTGGCTTGTGAAATAGCTCTGCAAACCGTAATCAACAATCCGCCGGTTGATGTCATCAGTGCCGACCCCGGTCTCGGCCTGGAGCTTCTGCCAGCTAAATCGCGCCTGGTCCAGGCGATTTTTCCCCGGTGCCAGCGGCAGTGTCAGCCCTTCAATCTCCAGAAGTTTCTTGACCAGATAGTTGTTGTTGAGGATTGAGAGCTCAGCCACAGCCTGCAAACCCTCGGCGCCCAGACTGAGAATATAGGCATATGCCCTGAGCATAACCGCGGGCACACCATAAAATTTCCGCACCTTGCCGATACTCTCCGGACTGTCATAATTTAACCAGTGTTTCTCGCCATCAAATTCCACAGTTGGCACCGGCAAAAACCGCGCCAGTTTTTCTGTTGCCCCCAGGGCGCCGGCGCCGGGCCCCTGACACCCATGGGGCGAGGAAAAGGTCTTGTGTAAATTGTAATGACAAAGGTCAAATCCGGCTTCTCGGGCCCGGGAGATACCCAGCAACCCGTTCAGATTCGCCTGGTCGTAAACGCACAGGCCGCCTACTTCGTGGACTATGTCCACAAACTCCTTGATTCGGGGATTAAAGATGCCTGTGTCCTCGGGATTGGTGATGAGCAAAGCCGCTGTCCGCTGGGACACAATCGCTTTCAGGGTCTCGATATCCGGCAGTCCATCATCCCCGGGCATCAGGGTCAGAACCTTGAAGCCGGCGGTGCTGGCTGCACCGGCGTTGCCGGGATGGGAGAGAATGGTAGTGATTACCTCATCCCTCTGCTCCCCTTCC
The DNA here is from genome assembly GCA_009711825.1 of Bacillota bacterium. Taxonomy (NCBI): domain Bacteria; kingdom Bacillati; phylum Bacillota; species Bacillota bacterium. The sequence goes on from VEMY01000010.1 coordinate 156,309, forward strand.
CCTCGGGAATGATGATAGGCGCGGACAATCGCCGCATTGGTGTAAATCGCCTGGGTCCCACCGGCCGGCTGCAGGGAAAACCGGTCCATCCCCGATATTTCCTTTAAGAATTGCTCAAGCTCGTACATTACCTTGAGCATGCCCTGAACCGTGTTTTCATCCTGATAGGGATGCAGAGCAGCCATCTGGGGCGAACGCACAAACTGCTCGTGAATCTTAGGACTGTACTTCATCGTGCACGTTCCCAGGCCAATATCTATACATAGATCAGCGCCCAGGGTTTCCTGGGACAGACGTAAAAAATGGCGGAGCACTTGCATTTGCGAGAGCTCAGGCAATCTTGGCGGCGTTGTCCGCTGCATCTCTGCGGGGAGAAGGTTTTCGAGGGCACCGACTTGCTCTTTAACTGCTGGCTCCGGCGCCGGGGGGATAATGCCCCTCTCGCCGGGACTACCCTGCTCAAGAATTATCGGCTCATTCCACCTGGCCTGGTGAAAAGATTTGTTAGTCATTGCCGTTCCCCCTCTCACCAGCAAGAATTTCCTGCAGGGCACAGGCTAGACGCTGAATGTCAGCCTGGGTGATAACTTCCGTCACGCAAAACAGGGCACTTTGCCCCAGGTGGGGAAAGTCCTGGGATAAGTCTTTGCCGCCGAAAATCCCGTATTCCAAGAGCGCCTTGTTAATTGACGCCACCGAACGACCACAGGCGTCAAAATTGAGGACAAACTCTTTGAAGATTGGACCTGTAAACCGGGCCTCCACCCCCGGAAGCGCGGAGAACACCTGCCGGGCATAATTGCTGCGATAGACGATTGTCTCTCCCAGCTCCCGCAGGCCCTGGGGTCCCATCAGAGACAGATAAACTGCCGCCGTAATTGCCCAGAGCCCCGATTCGGTGCCAAAGTATTCATTGGCCTTCTCGCGGCCCTCATGGGATGTCCGGTAATTGAGGGCCCGGGCCCAACCATACTCGCCCTCTCGCTGGGTAGTGGTGATTCCATAGAGGTAGGTGGGATACTGGTTGATAAACTCCGGTTCGTCCCGGGTGGCGATAAACCCGCCGCAACCGCCGCCGTACTGCATATGCATGCCCAGGGGCTGAATATCTCCCACAACAATATCTGCCCCATAATTGGCGGGGGACTCAAGCAAACCCAGGGATGATGGGTCGGCGCTCACAACAAACAAAGCCTGCTGGCTATGGACCAGGGTGGCGATTTCCCGCACATCGGTTTCAATGGCGCCCAGATATGTGGGGTTCTCAACAAACACCGCCGCTGTTCCTGGTGTAAGTTTTGCCTGTAAGTCCTCCAGGTTCAGCCGTCCACTGTCCGCATCGGTTTGTACAGGCACCACCTGGGCTACAGGGCGGCAATAGTCCTGTAGCTGGCTGAGCACCTCCGGGTGCATTGTTGCCGGCACCAACACGCGGGTGCCGCCGGTGATGCGAGTGGCCATGCGCAGAGCGGACGCTGCTGCCTGCCCGCCATCGTACAAAGTGTAGCTCACCACATCTAAGTCCAGCAACTCTGCCATCAGACTGCAGTATTCAAAAATCGCCTGCATCTTGCCGTGATCAGAATAGGTCTCGCCGCAGTATGCTGTGAGAAACTCGGCCCGGCTGTTGACCTCATCACAGACTGCCGGAACATAATGCTGATAACAGCCGGCCCCCAGGAAGCTTATATATTCCTGGCAATTGGCGTTCCCAGCCAGCACAGCTTGCACGTGTCGCTTAAGTTCATATTCTTCCAACAAAGGTGGCGGCAGCTTCATTTTGCCGGGAAATCTCAAGTCATCCGGTATGTCCTTAAGCAGCACTTCCACCGAATCAATTCCCAACTCCCGGAGCAGCGCTTGCTTCGCAGCCGGCACGCTGCCGGGCATATACGGATATGTTCTTTTGGTCATTTTGTCACCTCTCTCAGTGGATTCTGCAAACATGTTCATGGCGGTAACCCGTCAACACCCGGATCGGGCCCCGCAGCATCTGATCAACCTCATCACTCCCGGTATCCACCAGCAGTGCGCCACCGGGGATTGTAGCCAGCTTCCCAAGCAATGAGACAATAACCAGATTCTCTTTGCCAGCTTGCAGGATTAGACTGGGGCCGATTTGTTGATTGCCCCGTCCTAGGATGTGGCCCTGGCCGCCAATTGGCGTCAGCACAATTCGCACCTGCTGCCCAGCCACAGCGGCGTTGAGCGCCGGCTCGTTGAGGTCCCGAGCCACAATCTCGCCATCTTGCACCAGGTCCACGCCCAGGAGCGTACCTTCCAAGCCCAGCGCATGCATGATCCCCTGGGTAGTGCCCCCAGGTCCAAAGACCCAGTAGCTGTCGCCATCCATGCGTTCAGCAATCGTTGCGGCTATCCCCCGGATACCAGTGTCGTCACTGCTCTGCCCAGCGGCTTTTGCACCCTGGACAAGGACAGCGCTTTCCGGAACAAGGAGATGACCGTACAATTTGACATCCACCACTCCCCGGCGAAACCTATCTTCATCGATATCCATTACCTCCCGAGACGCCACGGGCAACTTGTGCTGAAGGAATTCAGCTGTCAAACGTGCAGCGCTTCCCGGGTTAACCGCAAACACTGCCGAGTGCATCTTTACCCCGGCAGGAATCCCCAAAACAGCGCAGGCATGCCCCACCGAAGCACAGATATTCCGGGCGGTGCCGTCACCTCCGACAAAAAGCAGTAAATCCAAATCTTTCGCAAGCATTTCCCGGGCAATGCGTTCACTATCGCTGCCGGTGGTGGCGCCTTGTTTCGCCTTGCCGATAACCTGGGGATTAAATCTAGCCTCCAGGGCAGCGGTTTCTCCCATTTCATGGGGTCCGGTCCATAGCGCCAGGTTGCCAGGCGCAAGTGTCCGCAAAACTTTAAGTGCCGTAACGGCCCGGTGATTGGCTTCCGGCTTGAGTCCCATCTGTATAGCCCGCTGCCAACAATCTCGCTGGTCGCTCCCTTTCAGCCCTGCCTTGCCCCCAATACCAGCGATGGGGTTAATGATGAGACCTAATTTGTGATTTTCGATAACCTGCCACCTCCAATCGCTGCATGTGATTATGTTCGCTTTAATCAACGCTTTTACCTGCTAAAAAACGCCGAGTTGCTTCCCGATTACAGTAAGCTGACAAGTAGTGTTCAAGGCAGGTAATTTTCCCAACAGGTCAAATAAACTAGATATTAGCAACATGGAGGTATGGCATGACAAAAAAAATTGTTGCCCTCATTGTGCTGCTGACCATAATGTTACAATCCGGAATAGTCGCTGCCCAAGGTTGGGTTGACCTGCAGCACGGACAACCACGGCACACCCTCCGACATTGGCAGGAGATTTTAGCCATGGAGCTGGAAACTCCGGCCTGGTTTCCGATTCATTACGATCTCGTCGCGCCGTCTCCGCTCCTGGTGCTTGCACGCCCCCGCAAGCATTACCTAGACCAAGAAATTGACGCAATCGAACGTTATGCAGCCAATGGTGGCACCGTGCTAATTGTAAACGACTGGCGTCACCACTTACAGGGGGGATCTAATTTCAATGCCCTGACAGCTCAGTTTGGCGCCCGCTTTAATCACGATGTCCTCTTGACAAAAGACGTCTATACTGTCGCCGGCATCATTCCCAAAATATATGTAACAGACGATGTGTATTTTACTGTCCAGGGCATGGAAGCCGACCTAAGTGCCGTCGCCCCCTTCCATCAGGGAACCATCCATCTGGAAACGGAGTGGGATATAACAGGCCATCTTAAAGGAGAGATCAAGCGTTTTGCTGGCCTAGATCACGACCGTGAACTGCCGCCCGCAGAAAATGTAGTCTTCGCCGCCCGCCGCTATGGCAAAGGGAGCGTGATTTTGTTTACAAGCAGCATGGACATCCGCCATGAGACAGTATCCGGACTTTTACGTGAGTTGACAAACTGGGGGCTGGAAGCTGCAAATTCCGAGCATTTGGCCGATGCAGACCGGGACATGGCCTTTTGGGAGCTGCTTCGCCACCAAGAACAAATTGAATCCGTGTATTGGACTAGACCGACTGCTACTCCGGCGCTGTTGCTTGAGAAAGGTTGGACGGAATATATTGACGGCAACTACTCTCAAGCTCGGCAGCTGGTTTCCCAGGGAGAACATGCCCTGAAATCTGACAACAATCGTCCGCCCCGCCCCCCGGCATGGGTTTTGTGGCTGTTAGTGCTGGCGCTGATTGCACTGGGCTATTTCTGGCGAGAGGGAAGATTGGGCGATGGGCTGCTTAAGCTTCTGCCCTGGCTGGCACTTGGAGCCGGGCTATTGGTCAGCACCCTTGTCGTGAGTAATGTTGCTGGCATTTATCAATTTTGGGAGTTTGCCCTGCATGTATTGGGCCTGGCGATTCTGTTTGCGGTTTTCACGCTGGGGATCGCCTGGCGAAGTTGGGCATATAAGCTGGCAGTACTTTTGGTCATCTTGAACCTGGCTTATCTGCTACAGCTTCCCAACCATGATGTTTCCGACCGTTTGTATTTGGACGAAATACTGGTCCTGCCCGAGAGCGCCCCAGTCCAACTGCTGGCCCAGGAATTCCAAACTGACTTTGAAAACGGTAAGATTGCCGACCTGCCAAGACACATAGAAAACTTCGTCATCAATTATATAAGCTACCGCAGCGAGACTGTGGATTTGCATATGTCGCCAGTGGAAACCTTGCGCTATGCGGAGGAAGATTGTGACGGCCGGGCAATTCTCCATGCGTCAATTCTGTCAAACCTGGGTTATGACGTTCAGGTCGCGATCAATAACTGGCATGCTTGGACACTAATTGGCGAACAGGGCTATCTTTATCCTGAGTCCAGCCCGATGTACACCTATTCGGAAGCAGGCCTACGCTCCTTTAGTATTCGCGAGTTCTTGTTTTACAGCAAGTCCTACTTTCTTCTTCTCTATCTGGGCCTCTGGCTGGTCCAGTGGCCGGAGCGCTTTGTCCGTGGATGGCCCATCGATGCATTTGTGTTTTCCAGCGGGTTCTTTGCCTGTTTAACAGCGACATCGATACTGGCCATGGTTCATGAGTCATTCTATCTGTTACTGATTCCCCTGTATGCCATTGGCCTGCGGCTGCTGCTTGCCTGGAATAAACTTTCCAGTTATCAAAAGTTCAATATAACTATGACCGTGATTGAGCAGCTGCCAATTGTCTGATTAAAAAAGATTGCCGGAAGCGGGACTGCTTCCGGCAATCTTTTTAATTAATACTTTTCAACTACAACCTTCATTTGAGTAAACAACAACAGGTAGTCAGGACCGCCGGCTTTGGCGCAGGTTCCAGACATGTTGTAGCCGCCAAAAGGTTGCACTCCCACCAAGGCGCCGGTGATCTTACGGTTGAAGTAGAGATTTCCGACGAAGAATTCCCGCCTAGCATATTCTAAATGCTCCCGGTTGTTTGAGAACACGCCGCCAGTGAGGCCGAATTCGGTGTTATTGGCTATCGCTATTGCATCAGCAAAGCTGTCGGCCTTGAGCACTGCAAGCACAGGTCCGAAAATCTCTTCCTGGGAGATTACAGCGTTGGGGGCGACATCTGCAATGATTGTTGGCTCGATGAACCATCCAGTGGCAGGTCCAGGATTGCCACCCAGCAGGAGACGTCCCTCATTTTTACCTGTTTCAATATATTCGAGGATTGTCTTATGGGCTTTGCCGTCACAGACCGGCCCCAGATAATCGCCGTCCTTTACAGACCCGGGCTTGATTTCCTTGGCCGCAGCCACTAGCTTGTCACAGAACTGGTCATAAATTTCTTTGAGAACAACCACCCGGGAACAAGCGGAGCACTTTTGCCCCTGAAACCCAAAAGCCGAAGCAACCGTTGCCTGGACAGCAGCGTCCAAATCGCAGTCTTTATCCACCACCAACGTGTCCTTACCGCCCATCTCGGCATGAACCCGCTTGATCCACTTCTGGCCGGGACTTACTTTCGCCGCCCGCTCAGAAATCCGCAAGCCAACTTCCTTGGAACCAGTGAAATTAATAAATCGGATATCGGGATGATCAACCAAGAAATCACCGATTTCCCCACCTCCGCCAGGGACGAAATTAACAACCCCTGCCGGCAGGCTGACGTCTCGCAACAATTCCATGAACTTTGCCGCGATGGTAATCGTGTTGCTGGCCGGCTTAAGCACCACGGTATTGCCGGCAACAATTGCGCCTGTTGTCATTCCCACTAGTATCGCCAGCGGGAAGTTCCAAGGCGGTATCACCGCACCAACGCCAAGCGGGATATAGGTAGCCCAGTTTTCTTCCCCGGGCCAGGGAGTAAGCTTCATCGGTTCGCTCAGGCGCAGCATTTCCCGAGCATAGTATTCCATAAAATCAATCGCTTCGGCCACATCTGCATCGGCCTCCGCCCAGTTTTTCCCGATCTCCAGCACCATCCAGGCCGCAAACTCATATTTGCGCCGTCGCATTTCCGCAGCCGCCTTCACCAGATAGCGGGCACGGGCATCGACAGCAACATGCTGCCAGCTTTCAAACGCCAACTTCGCAGCTTCCACAGCCTGCCCTGCCAAGTCACGATCTGCCTTGGCTGTCACTCCAATCACCTGTTGATGTTCCGAAGGGTTGGTGGAAACAATCTTTTCTTTGGTGAATATCTGCTCCGCACCAATTTCCAATGGATACTCCTTGCCCAACTCAGCTTCAACTGCGGCAATTGCCTGCCGCATCAAATCCCGGTTTGCCTCAACAGTAAAATCTGTAAACGGTTCATTGACAAAAGGGGGCAACATCGTACATTCCTCCTTTAGAATTTATTGAGCAATACAAATTGGCACTATATTACTTCTATACCATATGAATAAAATCCTGCAAAAATGCCCGTCACTTGACGGGCATTTTACCAATTTGCTCTAACCATTGGCTCAGTCGTTTTTCATATCCATTTTTTCCGGGATGATAATAACGTTTGCCTTTTAACACATCCGGAAGATATTGTTGTTCAACATAATTGCCGGGGAAATCATGGGGATATTTATATCCCTTTCCATGGCCAAGTTTTTTTGCGCCGGGGTAATGGCTGTCCTGTAGGTGACTGGGGACAGTGGCGCCCTGAACCTTGCGAGCGTCTGCCATAGCCCGTTCCAGGGCGACATAGGATGCATTGCTTTTGGGAGCGCACGCCAGGTGGGTTACGGCCTGAGCCAATGCAATCCGGGCCTCGGGCAGTCCCAAGACCTCTACAGACCGGAAAGCTGCCTCAGCCACCAAGAGCGCCAGCGGATCTCCGTTACCAATATCTTCGCTGGCGGAGATTAAAATCCGCCGGGCGATGAACAATGGATCTTCGCCGGCATCTAACATCCGCGCCAGATAAAACAACGCGGCATCGGGATCAGAGCCGCGGATTGACTTGATGAACGCAGAAATCACATCATAATGATTGTCGCCATCCTTGTCATAGCGAACAGCCTTCCGCTGCACTGACTGCTCGGCCACCTTTTGATCGATGACAATCATTCCCGACTTATCGGCAGGGGTGGTCAGCGCCGCCAACTCCAACGCATTGAGGGCAGTGCGGGCATCCCCGTCGGCCATGTCCAAAATATGCTCCCGGGCGTCTGCAGTCAGGTTTATCTTCAACCCGCCCACGCCCTTATCCGGGTCCGCCAGGGCCCGGTCCAATAACTGGCTGATATCCGATTTGGCCAGCGGATGCAATTCAAAAATGCGGCAGCGCGACAAAAGCGCGGCGTTGACACCAAAGAACGGGTTTTGGGTTGTAGCGCCAATTAACAACACCGTCCCTGCTTCCACCGCCGGCAATAAAGCGTCCTGCTGACTGCGGTTGAAGCGGTGTATCTCATCTATGAATAAGATTGTGTTGCGATGGTACATATCCAGGCGCGCCTTGGCCTGTTCCAAAACCTCACGCAGTTGGGCGACCCCGGCGGTAACGGCATTCAACTGGTCAAAGTGACTTAAGGTCTGGTTGGCGATAACCGCAGCCAAAGTGGTTTTGCCGGTGCCGGGAGGCCCGAAAAAAATCATAGAGCCCAGCCGGTCGGCATGAATTGCCCGCCGCAACAGGGAACCGGGGCCGACGATATGTGCTTGTCCCACAAACTCATCCAAGTCCAGGGGGCGCATGCGCGCCGCCAGCGGCGCCTGTTTTCCTGCTGTACCTTGGTTTTCCCTGCCAAAGCTAAACAGATCAGACATGGCTAGTCACCGCAAGTGGAATCTTCATCGGTGCGCTCATAATCCTCCAGAACACGAACAATTACGGGATTATATTCGGCCTTTGCCCGCAACCGGGGTTCGAGGGTGCGAATCACGGCAAAGGTCAGGAGGAACAAAGCAAATCCCAGTCCCGCGCCCCAGAGATCGGGGCTACCGCCGAGGTTCAGGGGCTCATGGAACAAGTATATAAGCACAAAACCGGCAACTAGAGCCAAAACCGGCAATATGTACACAATTAAGCTCGCTTTGACCACGTTTACCCCTTCCATACCGATCAACACCCGCTGACCGGGCTCCGCATCGACTGTGTTGGGTAGGCGGAGCAGAAGGTCCTGGGTACGCCCTAAGTGGCAAACACCACACTTTTCGCATGCACTGTTCCGTTGTAACATTACTTCGGCAGTATCATCTTTTACTGCCAGCACTTTACCGACCTGATCCATCCTGGCCACCTCCCTTGATAAAGCTGTTCATCGTCTTTAGTAACTCGGCCACTGCCTCTTGCTGCTGCTCGGGTGAACTGGCAGACTGCAGGCAGTTACTGGAGTAATTCTCAAATATCAACATTCCTACCCGGTTTATTGCAGAACGGACCGCAGCAACCTGAACCAGGATATCACCGCAGCACTGATCTTCTTCTAGCATGCGCTGTATACCCTTAACCTGCCCCTCAATCCGACGCAAGCGATTAATTAAACTGGTCTTTTCGAAATTTGTTGGCTCCATTGCATGGATACCTCCCCCCGGTAATTTTGGACAATTCTAGCATATTGCGACTGCTGCTGTCAAATCTCTATATATTCTTCCACAAAAACGAAAACTGACTCGCACAGTCAGCTTTGCTTGAGAATGGCATTTACAATATGGGAAGCAATCAGTAAACCAGCGACAGCAGGCACATAGGAAATGCTGCCGGGAAGCTGACGCCGGGAAGCATGGGTTAGTACTTCATTGGGCCGAAGTGGCGTCTCCGGCGACCAAACCACCGGCAAACCTCGGCGGATACCGCGTTTGCCAAGCTCTTTGCGCATAATCCTGGCCAACGGGCAATTGGATGTCTTAGACAAATCAGAAACTCTGAGTTGAGAGGCATCCAGTTTGTTGCCTGCGCCCATGGCAGAAATAATCTGCAACTTTAGGGTCATGGCCCTGGTAATTATGTCTAGTTTTGCCGTAACAGTGTCCATCACGTCCACAAGCCAGCAAAACTCGCCTGCAATTAGAGCGGCACCTGTTTCCGGGGTGTAAAATTCCTGAATCGGCTCCACCTCTATATGGGGATTAATCTCCTTCAAGCGCCGGGCCATCGCTTTCACTTTGGACTGACCGATTGTGCCCTCGAGGGCATGAATTTGGCGATTGATATTAGTGCGGTCGATGCTGTCATGGTCCACCAGGCGTATACGGCCAATTCCCGTCCGGGCAAGAGCCTCGACGGTATAGGAACCAACGCCGCCAATGCCAAAAACAGCGACACTGGCTGAGCGCAACTGTTCAAGGCCCTGACTGCCAACTAGCAATTCAGTCCGGTAAAAGCTGCTAACCATTAAAACACCCCCAAAATAAAAAAAAGACGCTATGTTAAACAGCTGCCCCACCGTGCCGTATGACCATATTTTTTGAACCTGCCCTCGGCAGGTGGGTGCCCGCCCGACTACTTTGAATGTCCCCCGAACCTAAGTTGGGGCCTATTCGCCACAACCGGAGCCTGGCTCCCTCTTCATCGGTGTTGGCTCAAAAAATACAGTAGCTCTCGCACACAGCAGGGCTGTGTTATTTGCTGTCTTTAGTTTAGCACACTTGTTATGAACTTTTCAACTGGCAAATTGTCGGTGCTAAAACCATAACTTTTGTCGTATTTTTTACTAAAATAAATTTTTTTTAGGAGGTGCAGAAGTGACCAACGCTTTTACAGTTTTAATTGTAATGGCACTTTTAGTAGAAGTCAGCGTGGATATCCTGAAATCCGCGGTTCCCTTTATCCACGGTCAACGCAGTCAGCTGTCCTCCATGGTCCTCGGAGTCTGCCTGACGGTGGCAACCGCCACCGGACTCTTGTCAATGATGGGGGTTCAGATGAGCTTGCCGTGGATAGATTGGTTCCTGACTGGTTTAATTATTTCCCGAGGCTCAAACTTTATCCATGATTTGCTTGCAAAAATCCGCACCACTTGATTCAGCCGACTGAATGCGCCACCATTCGACAATAGACTTCCAGTATAATCTATTTATTCAAGCGGGAAAGGAGGAATGCTATCTGTGTGTAATCAAGTTGGTATTGCCCAGTAAGCAAGCAATTGACCTTTTCCCCAGCATTGGTTCTCTTTCCGGCATTGAGCAATCCAAGCTCAATTGTTGGCTGGATCAGGATAAATTGGCGGTCCAGGGCGATAATTACTGGTTTTTATTTACCTGCGAGCCCCGGAGCATGGTTTTGCAACGGGTCAGCGATTATAATCCCCTGCTGGGCGGAAAGGCACTGCCGCTGACCAAAGCCCTCAATCAGCTGGCCCGGGACCGTGTGCAAAGTCTGGTTATCGAAAAACGTCCTTATGAGGTTAATGTGTCTACTGGCAATAAACTATTAAAATTACTGCGCCTTCGCCAGGGCAGCCGTTTCCGGTGCAGCAACCGAGCGGTAAGAAATTTTTTCGGCCACTTTCGTCCCCGGGAATTGCCCAAGCGTCGTCTCTGTCTGACAGCTCTATCCGAGCAGGCGCTAATAAAACCCGATAAGATAACGGCAATGTCCGATTCACCCACCCTGCAATCCGTTCTGGTGGTGGGGAGAGACGGCGCCGGCTTTAAGTGCTGCTTATCCCGGACCGGTTTGCGGATCACAGCCGCAGCCCCTGCCGGAAGCTTTTCAGTGCATCAATTTCGCAATGAACGAATACGTGTCACCGCCCATTGCCTTGAGCGCTTTCAGACACGGATTCTCACCGATGGGTCAAGTCCGCTGTATGCCGAAACCAAGCTCTTTAAACATATAAAAAATTCACCCGTAGACTATTCCTTTCGGATGGGCCATATAGTATTATTCAGCATAAACGAGACAAACTTTGTCGGCGCGATTAACCGTGATAAGCTGCATTTGGTGACAGTCTATCCGCAGACACAAATCGCACCTGCTAGTTTTCAGGAGCAGTTAATCGCCCTGCTGCAATCGGAAGTACTTCACTAATATTATAGTAAATCAACAACAATGCCCGGCCGCTGATACAGTGGCCGGGCATTGTTATTAATTTGTTTTTAAACCCAATTCAGCAAGTTGGCGCTCATCGATAGCCGCCGGCGCGCCGGTCATGAGCTCTGCCGCGCTGTTGGTCTTGGGAAACGCAATTACGTTGCGAATTGAATTTTCTCCCGCCAACAGGGCTGCCAGCCGGTCAAAGCCAAAGGCGACACCACCGTGGGGCGGGGCGCCAAATGAGAGCGCCTCCAGCAGGAAACCGAAACGTTCCTTTGCCTCCTGTTCAGAAAATCCGATGGCAGCTAAAACCTTGAGTTGGGTTTGGACGTTATGGTTACGAATGCTGCCGCCGGCAATTTCGACCCCGTTTAAAACCAAGTCGTAGGCCTGGGCCCGAACAGCTGCCGGGTCGGTGGCCAACTTATCCTCGTCCCCTGGTTCGGGAGCAGTGAAGGGATGATGGGCAGCAGTATAACGCCCCTCCTCGCTGTCATATTCAAAGAGCGGGAAGTTAACCACCCAGCAGGAGCGGATAGCGGCTTCATCTATCAGCTGCATTTCCTTGCCCAGATGGATCCGCAAAGCTCCCAGAGCCGGCAGGACGACGCCGAAGGTGTCTGTGTCCGCGACAAAGAATATTGTCGTGCCCGGCTTCGCCTGTAGCCTGTTGGTCAACGCCGTCAGTTGTTCGGCGCTGAAAAACTTGGCGATTGGCGAGCGTATACCTTCGGTCTCCACTGCCATCCAGGCCAGCCCTTTGGCGCCATGGGCTGCAGTGATGGTTGAAAGTTGGTCAACCTCTTTGCGGCTAAATTGCCCCGGCGCCAGCAGCGCCCGCACCGAACCACCCTTGGCAACAGCCCCGGAGAATACTTTAAACTCACTGTCGGCAACTAAATCTGAAACATCTGTGATTTCCATTGCAAACCGCAGATCGGGCTTATCGGAGCCATACTTCTCCATTGCTTGCTGCCACGGTATGCGCGCCAGCGGCAGGGGCAAATCATGCTCCTGAAACTCCTTGAGAATCTTGGCAAGCAATTGCTCAACCAGTGTCATAAACGCATCCTGGTCGATGAAAGACGCTTCTATATCAACTTGGGTGAATTCCGGCTGCCGTTCCGCCCGGAGATCTTCATCCCGGAAACAGCGGGCCAGCTGATAGTAGCGCTCCATGCCCGAGACCATTAACAACTGCTTAAATAGCTGGGGTGATTGGGGTAAGGCATAAAAATGACCGTTGTGAATGCGGCTGGGCACCAGATAGTCCCGGGCCCCCTCCGGTGTACTCCGAGTAAGGATCGGGGTCTCCACCTCGACAAATTCGTTGGCATCAAGGAAATCCCGGAAAGTTTTGGCCAGACGGGCGCGGACAAGCAAGTTCCTTTGCATCGCCGGCCGGCGCAAATCCAGATACCGATAGCGCAGCCGCAGGTTCTCGTCTACCTGGACGTCATCTGTAATATAAAATGGGGTCAACTCACTGGTATTGAGAATTTCCAACCCACTGGCGACAACTTCCAGTTCGCCGGTGGCCATCTCCCGGTTTATATTTTGTTCCTCCCGGGCCTGAACTTTGCCCCGCACACTTACCACATATTCCTTGCGAACTTCATCGGCGCTGGCAAATGCAACGCTTTCCGGATAATAGGTAACCTGCACCAGCCCCCAGCGGTCGCGGATATCCAGGAAAATTACGCCACCTAGGTCCCGGCGCCCGGCCACCCAGCCGCAGAGCGTCACCTCCTGGCCAATATGTTCCTTGGTAAGCTCACCACATTTATGTGTCCGTTCCATAATTATTTAACCCCTTCCAATGCCAGGATATGTTCTGTCAGTTTCTCCAGGGCCACCGCCGTCTGCTTGCCCGTCTCCAAATCGCGGACTTCCGCCTCGCCCCGGGCCAACTCATCGGGCCCAAAGATAAGCGCATAGCGGCAATTGTTTCTGTCGGCCTGCTTAAACTGAGCTTTGAAACTGCGCTCCAACAAATCCGCCTGGACTGCCACTCCCTGCTCCCGGAGACTGTATAGCCACTGATCGGCTTTTTTGGTGGTCTCCCCTGTTGCCACCAGGAACAGGCCGCTTCGGGGTGTCTCAGCGCCCGCGCTGGCAGAACACAAAAGCTCGATTCTATCCACGCCCAGGGCAAAGCCTACAGCCGGCACAGTCGGTCCACCCAGCAGCTCCACCAGACCATCGTAGCGACCGCCGCCGCCCAGCGCATCCTGTGCCCCCAGCTCTTTGGTCTTATATTCAAAAGTCGTGCGATTATAATAATCCAGGCCCCGCACCAAGCGGCCGTCCAAGCGATAAGAAATTTCCAGCTGATCCAGTCCTGTTTGCACCGCCTGAAAGTGGTCAGCGCAGGGTTGGCAGAGATGCTCGCTAATCAAGGGCGCCTGTTCCAAACGACGCTGGCACTCCTTATGCTTGCAATCAAGCACCCGCAGCGGGTTGCGGTCGATTCTGCCAACACAATTGGCGCACAACTCCTGTTTCCGCAGGTATTCAATCAAAACCTGTCTGTACTGGGCGCGGCACTCAGGACAGCCAATGCTGTTCATGACCAACTCCGTCTCAATCCCCAACTGCTGAAACCAGCGCCAACCCAGGGCAATCACTTCGACATCGGCCCGGGGGCCCTCAGCCCCAAACATCTCAATGCCGAACTGCCAAAATTGACGATAGCGGCCGGCCTGGGGACGTTCATAGCGAAACATCGGCCCCCAATAAAAGAGCTTTAGAGGCATCGGTCCATTATAAAGTTTGTGCTCCACCACTGCCCGCACCACCGGCGCCGTCCCTTCTGGTCGCAGAGTGAGACTGCGTTCACCACGGTCAGAAAAGGTGTACATTTCCTTTTCCACAATATCGGTGGACTCCCCTACCCCGCGCTCAAACAACTCACTATGTTCAAACATCGGCGTCCGCAATTCATGATAGCCATAAATTCTGGCCAACTCCGCAGCTGTAACCTCCATATGCCTGAAAACCTCTGCCTGCTCCGGCAGTAAATCCCGGGTTCCCCGGGGCACTGTGTACTTCATAATCAACACCTCCTGTAATCTCCCTGCAAAAAACAAAAAACCTGTCCCTAAATCAGGGACGGGTTCATTCCCGCGGTGCCACCCTGGTTGCCAAAACGGCCCCTCGAAGCGGATAACGGAGCCACCCGTTTGACGTTGGATGAACCTTTCTGTCAACTGCTCCGGGCTGTCTTTTCTGCCGCCACGTTCGGAGGGCTCTCAGTCTCGGCGCCTCCTCCCTGGAGAACAGCATCGGCATACTTCTTCCCATCATCGCATTGGACTATGTTGCCAGTATTTTACCAGTCCCGGCCAGCCCTTGTCAACTGGAATGACGTAACCAGTCCAATTTGCGCCGCACCAGATCCTGATTTCGCTCCAGATAGAGCTTTGGGTCACGGGGATTGTTTAGAGTCTCAATACTGTTATGACGGACAAGCTTGCTGACAGCTCCAGCACCCACTCCCAACACCGGTTCCGACTCGGCGATGCTGGCGATATTATAATAACAGTAGTGTCCTGGCAAGCTGAAACCTATATTCTCTAAATTGGCGGCAATGTTTTTCTGTCGATAGAGATAATAGGGCCCGTAGCCTGATTCATTCAGTCGCGCATATGCCGCCTCAGCAATCGAGACCGCCGTCTCCTGGTCAAGATACTGGGCACTGAGCTTGGCGCCCCGCTTCAAAGCCAGGGCATGCAATGTGATGTTTTGAACTCCGAGCCCAATGAACTGGTCCAAAACACTAACAAACAGCTCCGGGCTTTGTCCGGGAAGGCCGATGATTAAGTCAGTGTTGACCACCGGGATATTGGCGTTGAGGGCCAGCTCAAGAACATTGTAAAACTCTTCGACGCTGTGCCGCCTCCCGATTGCATCCAGAGTATGTTGATTGGGGAACTGACTGTTAATGCTCACCCGGGTGACGCCCAGTTGCTCCATCACAGAAAAAAACTCAGGCGCAAGCGTATCAGGGCGCCCGGCCTCGATTGTAAACTCGCCCCTGTAATCAGATACCGGTGTCAGCATTTGCTCCAATTGTCCGGCAGACAGGCTTGTGGGCGTACCGCCACCCACATAAATACTATTTACAGGTAATTGATACATTGCGCAGCCAGTGAGTAAATCAGACAATTCCCTGGCGACAGCATCAATGTAATCTGCAAGCAGATGGCGCCAATTATGCCTGATGTATCCGGGAAACGAGCAATAATTGCACCGACTGGGGCAGAAGGGCACAGAGATGTAGATACTGACTCCCCGTGGTTGTAATACCTGCTGGCCGTTTTCGACGGCAGACGTAACCAACTGCGCTTTTCCAGGCGCTAGTAGATACTGGGCCTTTAAAGTGTCGATAGTTTCTTCTCGCCCATGGGAGCTTAATAGTTTAGCTGCCACCTTGCCGGGGCGGACACCGGTGAGAATCCCCCAAGGGCTGGGAGATTGTCCTAGTAATCTCTCCAGCAAACTAAAGAGCCCCCGCAAATAATCCTGGCGGGTAGCCGGAATAATAGCCGTCTGCTTGCTTTTTCGGTCTTCAGCGCTGAGCAGCATTGCGTCATTACGGACTTGAACCGAGACCTTCAGGTCCCATTCCCCGTCAGCAGAAACAACCTGAGCTTCCGGGAGAGAGCGCAGCAAATTAATCCCCCGGTTCCACCAAACTCCCGGCGCATCAAAATATACCAGCATTCTTGCTCCCTCCCTACCCGACAGGCAAACCTATTCCCGGAGCACGCGCCGCATCAGCTGCACATCCTCCAGGTCAATATTGTACTGCTCAGCCAACTCAAGATCATCCATCCCCTGATCCATACTGTTCAATAGCTGATGCAAGTCTACCCGCCGCAATTTCTGCGCCCGCAATTTTTCCAGCGCTGCCCTGATGGTTTGCTCTTCCACCCCTAGTCCTCCTCGGCACAATATTTACCACTATTATGCCAATAAAAGGTCACGCTATCCCTGCAGCCAGGGGTTGTCTGCCCGTTCTCTGCCGATTGTTGTCTCGGGGCCGTGGCCGGTAAGCACCCTGGTGTCATCAGGAAGTGTCAGTAGCCGCTCTTTGATGCTGGCCAGTAATTGCTGATGATCGCCTCCCGGCAGGTCACTGCGTCCGATGGAACCCTGAAACAGTGTATCGCCGGCCACCAAAACCTGATGACCATGGAGACAGATTCCGCCCCGGGTATGCCCGGGGGTGCTGATCACTGTCAGTTCACATGTGCCGAACCGAACTTTATCTCCATCAGCCAACAGTCGTTCCGGTTTCGGACTGATTACCGGCGCTCCCCAGTTGGCGGAGAGGTTCTGCTCCGGATCGGGCAACATCTCCGCATCATCAACACCAACAGAGAGCGGACATTGCCAGTGCTCGACAAGCTCTGCATTAGCGCCGATATGATCCAAATGGCCGTGGGTGTTTATAATCATTTGCACATCCAGGCCCAGCTCTTCCACCGCTGAAATAATAGCGTCCGCTTCGCCTCCGGGATCGATTACAATACCCGCAC
This sequence comes from Bacillota bacterium, assembly GCA_009711825.1. Taxonomy (NCBI): domain Bacteria; kingdom Bacillati; phylum Bacillota; species Bacillota bacterium. Next base: position 173,277 of record VEMY01000010.1, read on the forward strand.
GGGTATCAGGGCACCAGAGCAAGTGACAGTTCACGCCCATATTGCCGACCACTAGTGTTTTTACTTTCATTGCATTCACCTCAAAATTCCCGTTTGCTATCGATTAACATCGTCACCGGCCCGTCATTGACCAGCGACACATCCATCATTGCTCCAAACACGCCGGTAGCTATCGGCACTCCCATGGCCGAGAGCTCACGACAATAAAGCTCATACAGCTCTTTGCCCAGCCCCGGCGGCGCCGATAAATGCCATGAGGGGCGCCTGCCTTTGCGGCAATCGCCATAGAGGGTGAATTGACTTACAACCAGAGCCTCGCCCCGTATGTCTAACAACGAATGATTCATTTTCTGTTCTCCATCGGCAAATACCCGCAAGTTTGCGGTCTTCTCCGCCAGGTAGAGGGCATCATCCGCTGTATCATCAACGCCAACGCCCACTAAAACCAGGGCGCCGGGGCCAATTGAAGCTACCTCCTCACCGTCGACGGCAACTGCTGCCCGGCTGACCCTTTGAAACACTATGCGCATCGATATCCTCCCCTATTTATGCTGCCGACGCCGCACTTCCATAACTGAACGCAGCGATTTCAAGCGTTCAGAAATTGTCCGTAAATGCTCCAGACTGGAAACTTCCACTGTGAGGTTGACCCGGGCAGAGCCGTCGTTCTGGCCGCTGCCGTGAATGGCGAGGATATTCGCTTTGGCCTCGCCGAAAATATGCATTATCTCCTGGAGCAAACCCTTGCGGTCCCAGGCGACAATAATCAATTCCACAGGGAAAGCCTGGTTCTCAGCCTCGCCCCAACTCACCTCCAGCAACCGTTCCTTCTGGGCTCCCCGGATACTGGGACAGTCCACCCTGTGGACAGAGACGCCCCGTCCCCGGGTCACATAGCCGACAATTTTGTCTCCCGGCACCGGCTTACAGCACCGGGAAAAGCGAATCAGTAGATTATCGGCGCCCTTGATTACAACATTCTGATCCTGCCTGCCCGTATCCCGCTGCTCCCGAACCTCATCCAAATCAGCCAGACGCACTTCCTCAGCGCGCTCTTTTAACGTGAGCTGGTAGAGCTTCCTGCCCACAGATGCCACGTTAAGTCCGCCATAGCCCAGGGCGGCAAAGAAATCATCGCCTTGTTTGGGATTGTAATTATAGCGCTTAATCAGTTGGTCAAAACGCTCTGTGATATCCGAGAGATTCAGGTTATAGCGCTTCAGCTCCCGGGCTAAAAGTTCACGGCCCTTTTCAATATTCTGCTCCCGACCCGCCCGTTTAAACCACTGCCGGATTTTTGTCCGGGCCTGGGAGGACTTGACCAGCTTCAACCAATCCCGGCTTGGGCTGGCGCCCTTTTGGGTGACAATCTCGACGATATCGCCGGTTTGCAACTTATGATCCAAGGGGACCAGCTTGCCATTGACTTTGGCGCCCACGGTTTTATTGCCGATATCGGTGTGAATTCGGTAGGCAAAATCCAGCGGCACCGCGCCCATTGGCAGGTCAATCACATCACCCTTGGGGGTAAATACAAAGACCTCGTCATCAAACAAGTCTATCTTCAGCGTCTCGATATATTCATTGGTGTCCTTGAGCTCCACCTGCCATTCCATAAACTGGCGGAGCCAGGATAATTTCTGTTCAAACTGGCGATCGCCCTTGCGGTTTCCTTCCTTATAACGCCAATGGGAAGCAAGCCCATACTCGGATGTATGATGCATCTGCCAGGTACGAATTTGAATTTCCACCGGCACGCCCTGGGGACCGATAACTGTTGTGTGCAGTGATTGGTACATGTTACTCTTGGGCATGGCAATATAATCTTTAAAGCGCCCCGGCACCGGCTTATACAGATTGTGGATATGACCCAACACCGTATAGCAGTCCCGAACGTTATCCACAACCACCCGCAGAGCGGTGAGATCAAAAATTTCATTCAGGGTTTTGTTTTGAACCTGCATCTTTCGCCAAATGCTGTAGAGATGCTTGGGACGCCCGGTTATCTCCGCCTTAAGGCCAGCGGTCTGCAAACTGTCGGAAATTTTAAAGCTGATTTCATTAATCAGTTGCTCCCGTTCTTCACGACGTTGCTGAATCTCCCTGGCAAGCTGATAGTATTGCTGGGGATGCAGGTAACGGAAGGACAGATCTTCCAACTCCCATTTAAATTTGAAAATCCCCAGGCGATGGGCCAGCGGCGCGTAAATCTCCATGGTTTCCCGGGCGATATCCTTCTGCCGGGTTGGCGGCATATGGCTGAGGGTGCGCATGTTATGCAAGCGATCGGCAAACTTGATGATTATTACGCGAAAGTCCCGGGCCATGGCCATAAACATCTTGCGCAAATTCTCCACCTGCTGCTGTTCCTTGGACTGAAAGCGCAGGCGTTTCAGCTTGGTAACACCGTCCACCAACTGGGCGATTTCGGCGCCAAAGTCGGCCTTGATTTCCTCAACAGACACATCAGCATCCTCCACCACATCATGTAAAAACGCGGCGGCGATTGTCTCCGGGTCCTGTTCCATCTCGGTGAGGATTTCGGCAACTGCCAGGGGATGGACGACAAAGGGCAGACCCGACTCGCGGAACTGCCCTTCATGAGCCCTTTGCGCCAGATTCCAGGCACGTTGAACCAGGTCCGCATCGTATCCCGGCGCATATTCAGCCAAACTGGCATGAATCTTATCCAAGTTCAAAATGCCCACCTCCTCCGGCTTCGTTTCCTTAGTATTTTATCAACGAATATATCGGATAATCGGCCAATTTCTCCCGACCATTCAAATAAGTCAGCTCAATCAAGAATAACACGCCGACAATCTCGCCACCCAGCTGGCGCACGAGATCCACTGCCGACCAGATAGTCCCGCCTGTGGCCAGCAAATCGTCTACAACCAGAACCTTGGTCCCTGGATTAATTGCGTCCTTGTGGATTTCCAAAGTGTCCTTACCATATTCCAACTCGTAACTGGCAGTGATTACATCAGCCGGCAGCTTGCCCGATTTGCGAACCGGCACAAAACCGGCATTCAACTTGTAGGCCAGAGGCGCTCCCATCAGAAATCCCCGGGCCTCGGGCCCGACCAAAACGTCAATCTCCAAGTCTGCCACCAAAGCGGCCATGTCATCAATGGACTGGCGGAAAGCGACGGGATCCTTCATCAATGTGGTAATGTCCTTGAAGCGGATGCCTTTTTGGGGAAAATCAGGAATCACCCGTATGGTTTGCTTCAAATCCATTATAATACCTCCCTCAATAAATAGATGTCCAGTCGGAAGCGGCCAACCGGCAGCTTCTGGACTCTAAAATGGCTGTTTGTTTCCCAAAACAGAATTCGCTATTAGTATGCCATTTCCTGCCGAAATCAAGAAAAACGCTTCGCTCTTCTTATATCCCCCCATCGAATAGCATACAATGCACCTAAAGTAAATAATTTCCCTACCGACAAAAAAGAACCTGCCGCACATTGCGGCAGGTTCTGTGCTTCTACGCTCGAACCTTCGTTTCCCGCATCCGCCAACTGTACCAAATGGGACTGGCAATGAAAATTGACGAAAAGGTGCCACTGATGATGCCAATAAACAATGGCAGCGCAAACGGGCGAATTGTCTCGCCGCCCAAAAACAACAGAGAACCGATAACCAGCAATGTGGTCAAAGAAGTGTTCAGGGACCGCACCAGGGTCTGGTTGATACTGCGGTTAACAGTCTGATCCAGCACCTTGAGACTGGACTCGTATTTCAAGTTCTCACGGATACGGTCAAAAAGTACAATCGTATCGTTAATCGAATATCCGACAATAATCAAGATGGTGGCGACAAAGGGACTGTTCAGTTCCACCTGCAGAATTGAAAAAGCGGAGATAACAACAAAAGTATCAAAGAACAGAGCTGCCAGAGCAGTGATCGCATATTTGAACTGGAACCTGTAACTGATGTAGCCGATTATTGCCAGAGCAGCAATCGATAAAGCCATCAGGGCATTACGAATCAACTCGCCGCCGACTACTGGCCCAACCCCTTCAATATCAAGGATGTTTTCATTGGTAAATCCGGCCCAGTTCTCACGGATTGCTGTCAACAAGCGTTCCTGCTCATCCTCGGTCAGGGGAACGGTGCGAATCACAAACTCATTTTCTCCATCCACTGTCTGGATAAAGCTGCCTTCAAGTGTGATAACCCGGCCGGTGGCATCTTCTGCCTCCACCTGAGACAAAACATCGCGCATCTCCTGGATGCTGACATTTCCGGGCAGCTCCAAATGCAAGCGGGTACCACCAGTAAAATCAATGCCAAAATTCAGGCCCTGAATCAATAACGATGCCAGACCAACAAGAATAATTGCCAGGGCGGCAACAAACCAAACACGGCGTCTCGCCATAAAATCAAAATTCATTACTTATTCACCCCCAGCAACCATCTGGCTTTAACTACGTTGGAAGCAATCAGATTGGACATCAGCAACCGATTAATTCCCAAAGCGGAGATCATGCTGACGATAACACCAATGGACAGCGTCAGGGCAAAGCCCCGAATCGGGCCGGTGCCAAACTGAAAGAGAATTGCCGCGACAATCAATGTGGTGACATTGGAGTCAAGGATGGTGCTCAATGCCTTCCGGAAACCAGATACAACACTGGTGCGGAAAGTCTTACCGTTATAGAGCTCTTCCTTTATCCGTTCAAAGATAATGACATTGGCATCCACGGCCATGCCGATGGTGAGAATTATACCGAGGATACCGGGAAGGGTAAGAACAGCGCCCATGGCCGTCAGCGTTCCCAGGAGCAGAACCAGATAGGCCAGCAGGGAAAAAGCGGCCATCAGACCCGGTAATCGGTAAAAAACAATCATAAATACTAAGATCAAAACCAGACCTATCATACCAGCCTGTAAACTGCGTTGCAGAGAATCAAGCCCCAAAGTCGGGCCGACAGTCCTCACCTGCAGCTGCACCAATTCCAGCGGCAGGGCGCCGGAGCGGAGCAAATTGGCAAGGTTGGCTGCTTCATCGATGGTGCCGATGCCCTCAATTTGGGCCTGACCGCCGGAAATCACACTGTTTACTACTGGATTGGAAATAATCTCGCCATCCAGGACAATTGGCACTTGCTGGCCGATATGTGTCCTGGTTAATTCTTCAAATAACTGGGCGCCTTCCGAATCAAAGCGCAGGGAAACAATCGCATTGCCGCGGTCGTCAAAACCTGCCTGAGCATTGCGTAAATTGGCGCCGGTTATCACTGTATTGCCATCGGCGTCCAGAAACTCCAGCTGGGCGGTGGTACCAATCATATCGAGAATCGCCTGCTGGTCCATGTCAACATTGGGGTCCACAGCAAGCTCAACCCGAATCCGCCGCTCGCCCTCCCGTTGAATAATCGGCTCGGCGAACCCAAACTGGTCCACACGGTTGCGCAGCACGGCAATTGTGCCCACCATGTCTTCTTCTGCTATCCGACCGCCACCGGGCTGATCGCCGCCGCGGCCAAACAAATTGTCAAACCAGCCGGTTATCCGCTGCAGGAATGACACACTTTCTTCTTCATCTGTCTCTTCATCCGGGCTGTCCTCGGACGGCTGCGCTTCCAGAAGCACATAGACCCCGCCCTGGAGATCCAGACCCAGGTTGATTTCGTCAATAATCAGAGGCACTGCCAGAGCTGTTGCTGATACAATCACAGCGATCAGCAAAATCAGCGTCAGCAGCTTGTTCCACTGAATCATCGCATTCTCCCCTTCCTCTCGCCATACTCCCAACATTATAACCTTGTCCCAATGTCAGTGTCAATTTTGTTTAGAGCAGGCGAGACTCATTAATTACTAGTGAAAACGAACTGTCCAGGTGATCGGCGGCCCGGCGGCACATAATCATCCGGGTAAGGAAAATCTCAAAATACTCCATAACATCGCTGATTTCAGTATCGATTTCCAACTCCAGGGTGATAATTCTTTGTTCTGAATCAACACGCAAAAAGGAATGCTGAGCGGCGTAATTAACCCGGTCGTGGATATCAAAATTCACCACATCCGTATTGCGCACCCGGGAGCGATGGACATCAGATTTATCCGCCAAAATTAAGGCCGCGGCGATATGGTTCACCGGATGTCCGTATTGTTCTTCATGATTGCCGACAGCAGCTGCCACCAAAGCGATTTCCTCCCAGGCCATGCCTAAATCTTTCAGGGCCTGAATCGCCATATAGGCGCTGGACTGACCATGATTATAGCGGCTGATGACATTGCCCATATCATGCATATAGCCAGCAATCTCAGCCAATTCACAATCTCGTTTGGGATACCCAAGGCGTGAAAGGGTGTTGCCGGCAATTTTTGCGACCAGACCGGCATGGCGGTAACTGTGCTCAGTAAACCCCATGGCGCCCAAATGCTCATTACCAATCTCAATAAAAGTTTGCACCATGGGCAGTTTTTTAACATCTTCAACTGTGATTGGTTTGCTCATTTGCTCTGCTCCTCTTTTCCAAAAAATCGACAACGGTTTGGGTCACCTCATCAATACTGAGGGGGTCGGTGATTATTAACAAATCGCATTCTTCACGGGCAAACTTCAATCGCTGCTGTTGGATTTGCAATTGTTTTTCCGACCAGGCAAAGCTAGGCCGCCGCTTGCAGGCGGTTTCGAAAGTACAAGTTAGCATTACCAAAACAGTCGGCCGTTTATACTTCCACAAACGTCGGACCTCCGAATGCTCCTGGGGAACATTCCTGGCATTGTAGCCCAAATCGTTTAAATTTTTCACCAAAGTTGTTTTACCCGCAGCACAATTGCCCACAACAGCAATGATCTCATCCATAGTCTGTCACTCCAACGGAAATTCAACCCGCATTCGCCGGATGCCATTGCCCGCACGATCACGGATTGATACAACCGCCACCGAGGTATCGTCCTGGGGACGACCATCATCTAAAGCGATTGCGTGATTGATAATCTGTCCAGCAACATAATCAGGCGCGATATCCTGTTTATAAAAGTGATGAATCTTTTGCAGCCAGGCCTCCACAGACATTTCTTTGCCTGAACGAACGCCGGCACTGAGGACTCCGTCACTGAAGGTGACAGCCATCAGACCAGCCCTAAGGGGCAGCTGTTGAATCTGGGGACGGGTAAAACGGTAAAATCCCAGGGGCGGGCAATCGCTGTCAAAGCGCCACGCCCGCTCCGCCGAAAAAACAAAAATCGGGCAGTTGCCGCTGCGTGTCAGGACCAGGGTTTTGGTGTCTGTGGCCACTGAAATCATGCCGATGGTAGCGCTGACACGCCCGCGCTTTTGCACATAGAGCCAATCGTGGATTGCCCTGACCACGGCCCCGTCTCTAGCCCCATCAGTTATCAATGCTGAGGCCTTGCCCGCCAGGGCTGAACTAATTGTCTTAGCGGCCCGGCCGCTGCCCTGACCATCGACAATCAGCACTGAAACTCCGCCCAAGGGGCGCTCCACCACTTCGGCGCTGTCTCCGGCCTGACTGACTGCATGTTTTGCTGTTTTATCAACGGCGACTGCAATCTGCATTAGACTCCCCTTCCCTTTTCTCAAGACCTGAAATAAATTATAATTTAGGTGGCAAAAAAATGCAAAGAAAGGAGCATTGTCTTGAAACTAGAACAGTACATCCACCCCTCAGCGGTGTTAATGGGTGACATCACATTGGGAAAAAAAGTTAGTATCTGGCCGTTGGCGGTGCTGCGGGCAGATATGGCTGCCATGACCATCGGCGACCAAACCAACATTCAGGACGGGGTTGTGCTGCATGTTGACAGCAATCATCCCCTTGAAGTTGGCAACCGGGTGACCATCGGCCACAAAGCCGTCCTCCACGGCTGCACAATTGCTGACAACTGCCTGATTGGGATTGGCTCAATTGTTCTCGATGGCGCCGAAATTGGCGAAAACTGCCTAATTGCAGCCGGCAGCTTAATCTCACCGGGGAAAAAGATTCCAGCCAATTCTCTTGTTATGGGCAAGCCTGCTCGAATTATCCGCTCGCTAACCCCGGAAGAAATTGAGGCAGTCGGCAAGTCAGCGGAAAATTATTGGCAGATGGCCCAAAAACAGCTGGTGCATGATAATGAATTCGTCCCTGAAAAAAGAGAGCAGATTTAGGTCTGCTCTCTTAATCTTTCTATTCGTCCTCTTCATCTGAACCATTATCTTCTTCATCTTCGCCTTCCCCGTCTTCATCATCTTCATCATCTTCATCATCAACCGGGGTAAAACCGCGACTGCGCCAGAAGTTAGCCAAATCTTCCTGGCTGGGGACTTCCAGTCGGTCAACAACCCAGTCACCGGCTTCTTCAACAAAGTAATAAGTATAGTACTCCAATTGCTCGCGAACATTATCGCCGTCTGTTTCGATTCGCATGAACTCAGCCCGAACAACTCCCTGACGCCAACCGCGGTCCAACACCTGAACCTGGATATCGCCGATGATTTCCGAGACAGTTTGCTGCTGGGTAAAGGCGTCTACCCGATCATTTGCAGTCTCCCTGAGGTAATCGGCAAACCGGCCGCTGACATTATCGATACCTTCCAAACCGGTCATGCTCTGATAATCATAATTAAAGTAGCTGGCGCTGAAGTCTTTGGCACTTGCTTCCATAGCTGCCGTCGCCCCCGGCAAATACGCCTGGTAATACCAAATTGCACCGCCACCAACCGCCAGCACAGCCACAGTCAGGACAATCAACAAAATATTGGTCCATACCTGTTTACGTCTGTTGGATTTCCTATGCTTCACCACATGCCTCACCTCTTACCGATAGTTTGTTCATTCAATGCCTGTTTAACTTTCAAAAACAGGGCCGCTTCCATGCGCATTTTTAGGAGCTCACACCCCAAGTCCCAGGGCTCATCCAGAGATTGATTGGCCCACCAGGCATTAGCGTGACAACCGCCACCGCAATAATACCGTGCCCAGCATTTGCGGCAGGTTTCTTTTTGCCACATGTCTGCAGCTGCAAAACTGTCCCGTACGCGGGGAGTGCTCACTCCCGTGTACACGTCGCCCAGACGCCATTCTGACTGCCCGACAAATTGGTGGCAAGGGTAGAGTTCCCCCGCCGGTGATACAGCCAGGTACTCGACACCGGCGCCGCAACCCGACGCACGCTTGGCGCCACAGGGGCCCTGGCTCCAATCAATAAGAAAATGAAAGAAAACAAATGGTTCCGGTGTGTTCAAAGCCAGCTCCGCCAGCTGCCAATATTGCTGTCGCAATTGGGGCAAATGCTCAGTCCTAATCGCCAAATGGGACCGGGCCGGGGCCACCACCGGTTCCAAAGAGAAGCGCCGAAAACCCAAGTCCAGCCAATGCTCAATATCCCGGACAAAGTCTGTGTTAAGAGCGGTATATGTACCACGCACATAATGGTTGTCCCCGATTTTCGCAAGCAAAGCCTGAATATTCTCGGTCACTGCCTGGTAACTGCCACAACCATCGCAGCCAGGTCGCATCTTATCATGTACCTCCGGACGGCCGTCATGGCTTAGCACCAAATCCAACCCCAGCTCGGCAAGTTCATGCTGCAAGGCGGGAGTGAGAGCATTTGCATTGGTTGTCAGAGTAAGATTTACCTTTTTGTTCAGTGCCTCAGCACGCTCCCGAGCATAGGCAGCCGTCCTGCGGACAACCTCCATGTTCAGCAGAGGCTCACCGCCAAAAAAGTCAATCTCACAGGTGTGGCCGCAGCTGGACAACAGCAAATCGACAGCAGACCGGGCCACATCAGCGTCCATCAATCCCCGTTCACCGCCAAAACTGCCGGTGGAGGCGAAACAATAGCGGCAACGCAAATCGCAGTCATGGGCGACATGCAGACACATCGCCTTAAAACGTCCACCACCCGGCCGCTGCCGCGGCTTTACATCCCGGGTGAACAACAACTCCTGCTCAATCAGCCCGTGAACCTCCTGCCAGGAATCGGCGAGTTCCTCGGGAGAGAACTGCCAATCCCGCGCTAAATCCTCAAAACTTTTGCCCTCTGCCAAAGCCTTAAAAACGGCCAAAGCCGGCGCATCAAACACATGGACGGCGCCGGTCGGCACATCAAGCACAATATTGAGCTCACCGCGGGTTATTAAATGATAATTTCCCGGATTCATCCCTTGTTGACACAGACCTGGTTGCCAACAGTGCACGACGTTTTACATGCCGACTGACAAGAAGTCACACACTCGCCGCACGCCGCAGCATCGGTATTTTTTTGGCCGCCATAGACGGTAATAATATGTTTCATAATTCCAGCCTCCTTGCAAATATAGTTTATCTTATCATTTTTAAAATCTAGTGACAATATACAAACCTGCCCGACGCCGAATCCATTTATGCTATAATGGAGCAGACAGAAAGGAGGACCCCAAGTGCATGTACTTTGGCAATTATTCTCTTCATTTTTCAAAGTAGGCGCATTCACCATTGGTGGCGGTTATGCCATGCTGCCGGTAATGCGCAGGGATATTGTTGAGCGCCTGGGCTGGCTGGAAGATGACGAATTCACCGAAACAATTGCCGTCACCCAGTCCGCACCCGGTGCAATCGCCGTAAACACCGCAATTTTCATTGGTAACAAACAAGCCGGCATTCCCGGCGCCTTGGCCGGTTGCCTGGGCGTTATTTTGCCATCATTTATGATTATCCTCAGCATTGCGGTATTCTTCACCAACATATTGGAGTGGGAGCCGGCGGTAAAATTCTTTGCCGGCGTGCGCCCGGCGGTTGTCGCCTTAATCGCCCATGTGGCCTGGAAAATGGCGCGTAAACTTGTGCGGGGCAGATTCTTCATCGCGCTGTTTGCAGTCGCGCTGGCGGCGATTGTTCTTCTCCCAGGTGTTCACCCGGTTATCTTTATTATTGCCAGCGGCCTGGTCACTTTGGCCTGGGCTGCATTGAACAAGAACGGGGGTGAACAATAATGCTTACTTTGTTCACTACTTTCTTCCGCATTGGACTGTTTACCTTTGGCGGCGGTTACGCGATGATCCCTTTGATGGAAAAGGAAATCCTCATCCATGGCTGGCTGACCCAGGCCCAGTTTCTAGACATCGTCGCCGTGGCGGAAATGACCCCCGGCCCAATCTCGATTAATTCGGCAACCTTTGTCGGTTATCAGGTGGCCGGTGTTCCTGGCGCCGCCCTTGCGACATTGGGCGTTGTCACTCCGTCACTGATCATCATGATCATCTTTGCTAAGTTCCTGGCAAAACTCAAGGCCAGCAAGTACGGGGTGTCGTTACGCGGTGTCAGCGTTGCCGTCACCGCCCTGATTGCCGCGGCCGTGGTCAGCCTCTTTGGCCCTGCGGTTCAGACTCCGGTAGATGTAATTTTTGCCCTGATTGCCTTCGGGCTTGCGGCCGGAACCAAACTGAGCCCAATCTACATCATTCTCCTGGCTGGAATTGCCGGCGTCATCTTTATGTAGTTTCCCTTGACAAGTCCCAAACATCGATTTATAATCTGCTTTAATACAGTAAATCCCGGGACAGGGAGAGTAGCAAGGGATTTTTGTTCCAGCGAGTCGGAGTTGGTGGAAGTCCGGCAACAAGACTCTTGTGAAGCGCACCCTGGAGGAGGTCCTCTGAATTCAGTAGGAGGATTCGGCATCCGCCGTTATCGGAGTAAGTGGATATGGACTTGTTCTGTATCAATTAGAGTGGCACCGCGGAAATAACCGTCTCTTACCGGAGGCGGTTTTTTGTTTTCCGGTTCCCAGAACAAATCCCTATCAATGAGAGTGGCACCGCGGGTCAACCCGTCTCTTTTTGGAGACGGGTTTTTTATATAATTTTGTAGGTCCTTCTGCTAATCGGGTTTTAGCAATTATAAACCATCAATTCTAAGGAGTGCATGCAAATGACAAAAAAACATAAAGTGATTCTCGCCTATTCCGGCGGTCTGGACACCTCGGTATGCATCAAGTGGCTGCAGCAAAAGTACGGCTGTGATGTCGTTGCCCTTGGACTGGAAGTTGGCGAAAACAAAGACCTGGAACAAGTCAAGCAAAAGGCGCTGGCGGTTGGCGCAATCAAAGCAATAGCGATTGACGCCAAACAGACTCTGGCCCGGGAGTACATCGCTCCGGCCCTGATGGCCAATGCCCTCTACGAGGGCAAGTACCCCCTGTCCTCGGCCCTTTCCCGCCCTCTAATCTCCCGCTATCTGGTGGAGACGGCCCGCAAGGAAGGGGCCACGGCGGTGGCCCACGGCTGTACCGGTAAGGGCAACGATCAGGTGCGATTTGAGATCTCGGTCCAGGCCCTGGCCCCGGACCTGGAGATCATCGCCCCGGTGCGGGAGTGGAAAATGAACCGGGATGAGGAAATCTCCTACGCCCGGGAGCAGGGAATCCCGGTGCCGGTTAACCTGGAAAAGCCCTATTCCATCGACGCCAATATCTGGGGGCGGGCCTGTGAGGCCGGCGTGCTGGAGGACCCCTGGCAGGCAGCGCCTGAGGACGCTTTCGCCTGGACAAACCCAATCGAAAACACCCCGGACGCGCCGGAAACTGTCGAGATCAGCTTTGAGCAGGGTCTGCCGGTGGCCCTGAACGGTACCCAACTTGACCTGGTCAGTATCATCGAAACCCTTAACGAACTAGGCGGCAAACACGGTGTCGGCTGCATCGACCACATCGAGAACAGACTGGTGGGCATCAAGTCCCGGGAGGTCTACGAATGCCCCGGGGCAATGATTCTTATCAACGCCCACCGGGAGCTTGAGTTCCTCACTTTACCCCGAGAAGTGAGCCGCTTCAAGCCCCAGGTGGAACAGGCGCTGGCCCAGGCGCTCTATGACGGGCTCTGGTACTCCCCCCTCACAAATGCCCTCAACGCCTTTATCCGGGAAACCCAAAAGACCGTGTCCGGCACTATCCGCGTCCAACTCCATAAAGGTAATTACCAGGTCACCGGCAGAATGGCCCGGACCAGCCTCTATAATGAGAAACTGGCGACCTATTCCCAGGGCGACGTGTTTGACCATGACGCCGCCGCCGGCTTTATCAAGCTCTGGGGGCTGTCCACCAAGACCTACTCAGCAGTAAATCAGCCCAAGGAGGTGCTGCAACGTGTCAAATAGCAAACTCTGGGGTGGCCGCTTCACCAACGAGACAAACCAGCTGGTGGATAATTTCACCGCCTCCATCAGCTTTGATCAGGAACTTGCCGCTGAGGATATCGCCGGCAGCATCGCCCATGCCAAGATGCTGACCGAATGTAAAATTATCACGCCGGATGAAGGCTACAGAATAGTCCAGGGCCTGGAGAAAATCGCCGAAAAACTTGAGCAGGGCAAACTAGAACTTTCGGTCGCCGATGAAGACATTCATATGAATATCGAGAAGCTGCTAATCGCTGAAATCGGCCCTACGGGGGGCAAGCTCCACACCGGCCGCAGCCGCAACGATCAGGTAGCCACCGACATGCACCTCTACTTAAAAAACCACACCGAAAAAATTATCAGCCACCTGGGCCAGGTCCAGCTGGCCGTGCTCAAACAGGCCGAAGCCCATGTGGACACCATCCTCCCCGGCTATACCCATCTCCAGCGCGCCCAGCCCGTATCCTTTGCCCACCACCTGCTGGCCTATTTTTGGATGCTTGAGCGGGACAAAGAGCGCCTACAAGACAGTCTCAAGCGGGTGGACATATCGCCCCTGGGTGCCGGCGCCCTGGCAGGGACCACCTTTCCCATCGACCGCCAAAAAACCGCCGACCTGCTGGGTTTTTCCCAAGTCTATGCCAACAGCATCGATGCTGTCAGCGACCGGGACTTTGTGCTGGAATTCCTCGCCGCCGCCTCGATTATGATGATGCATATCTCCCGGCTTGCCGAGGAGCTGATTGTCTGGTCCAGCCAGGAGTTCCAATTCGTGGAGCTGGATGATGCCTTTTGCACTGGCTCCAGCATCATGCCCCAAAAGAAAAACCCCGATGTGCCGGAGCTGCTCCGGGGCAAAACCGGCCGCGTCTACGGCCATCTAATCGGACTGCTCACCGTGCTCAAGGGCCTGCCCCTGGCCTACAACAAAGACATGCAGGAAGACAAGGAAGGTATGTTGGACACTGTAAAAACACTGACGGGGGCCCTGAAGCTGCTGGCGCCGCTGATTGAAACAATGCGGGTAAACAAAGCGGCGATGCACAAGGCGGTCCGGGAGGACTACTCCGGCGCCACCGACATCGCCGATTACCTGGCCGCCAAGGGACTCCCTTTCCGGGAAGCCCACGCAATCACCGGCCAGATCGTGCTCTATGCGATTGAGCACAAAAAACATTTGACGGCCCTCAGCCTGGAAGAATACCAGCAGTTCAACCCCCTCATCGACCAGGATATCTATCACGTGCTGGCACCGGAGCAGATTATCGCCGCGCGCAATAGCGAAGGTGGCACCGGGCAAGCCCAGGTGCACAAACAACTGAAGCAGGCCCGCAGGCGTGTTGGTTAGGTCGGCATAATTATCGCAACCAACAATAAAAAAAAGACCTGTCGCCTGACAAGCCTGTTTTAGATATAAGGATGCCCGGTGAATGTTGCCATTCACTGAACAAAGTTATACTAAAGTAAAAGTTCTAACTTGTCAAGGTATTTTGCAAAAAACCATGATAAGTTAAGCTTTACGCCCATCCTTAACCGGTAAAGGATGGGTTTTTTGCATTCACAGTTTTACTTCCGGACCGCCCAGGGATATATTATCCTCCTGATACTAATTAGGGGGAGTGTGTATGGCACAGATTGTATTGCAGGCGGTGAACAAACAGTACCAGGTTTACAAACGGCCACCAGGTCTGATGGGCGCAATCCGGGCGCCTTTACCCGGGAACGCATACCGGTTGACGCCCTAAACAATGTCAGCTTCAACATCAATGAAGGTGAACTGGTTGGCTACATTGGCCCCAATGGCGCCGGCAAATCAACCACGGTCAAAATTATGAGCGGGATCCTAATACCTGACAGTGGCCACTGCCAGATTATGGGGCGAGTGCCCTGGCAGGAGCGCACAGCCCATGTCGCCCAAATCGGCGTAGTATTTGGCCAGCGCAGCCAATTGTGGTGGGATTTGCCGGTTCAGGATTCCTTCGACTTGATCCGGGACATCTATGGAATCAACGCCCGAGACTACAGCAAACGCCTGACAAATCTTACAGACATTTTGGACATCGCAAACCTTTTGGGCATACCTGTGCGTCAACTCAGCCTCGGCCAACGTATCCGTTGTGAGCTAATCGCTTCGCTGCTCCATAACCCCCGAATCCTCTTTCTCGATGAGCCAACTATCGGCCTCGATGCAGTCTCCAAGCTGGCCCTGCGCAGCTTTCTCAAGGAGCTCAACGAAAAACATGGCGTAACGATGATTCTTACCACCCATGACATGACTGATATCGACAGCCTTTGTCGACGGGTGATGGTCATCGGCCGCGGGCACTTACCATTTGACGGCAGCCTGCAGCACTTGAAACAACGATATTCACCCCAGCGCCGCATCAGGGCCAAACTTTCCCGGCCTGTCACCGTCACTCATTTAGCGGGTGCCGAGCGGGTGGAAATGTCCAACGGCGAATACCTGGTATACTTTCGCCCGGATCACACCCCTACCCAGGAAATGATTGCTACCCTGGCCGCCTCCTGTCCGCTTGCGGACATGATGGTGGAAGAGCAGGATGTGGACCAGATGATTGCCGATATGTACAAGGAACTTCGGTTATGCCAGTGACAGCCTACCTCTCGCTTGTGCGTATCCAACTAATCTCGGGTCTGAAATTTCGGGCTGCGGCTTGGGCAAAGATGAGCACCTTTATCTTTTACGGGTTTGTCCACGTGGTTCTGATTCAGATATTCTACCGGTTTGGCGAAAACACCGGCGCCGGTTTCACTGCCGGCATGAACATGGGGCAGGCCATCAGCTATGTCTGGCTGATTCAGGTTATCGCCCATATCCTGCCGGCGATGTCAGTGGACTCAGAAGTCTGGCAAAAGATCCGCAACAGTGATATTGGTATCGAGCTTTGCCGACCACTGGACCTGTATGCCCATGGGTTTGCCCGGGCAGCGGCCCTCCGCCTGGCGCCGCTTTTGATGCAACTGGCACCCGTCACCCTGATTATCATGCTCCTGCCGGCGCCGTACAATTTACAAGGGCCCGCTTCACTGGCAAATCTTTTTGCCGCTATGCTGGCCCTAGCTGCGGCGCTGCTCCTGGCCTGCGCCTGTATAACCTTCACATATACCTTGCTGATGCGTGTTACTTGGGGGGAGGGACCCACTCACATCGTCCTCGGCCTGATTACGCTTTTATCCGGGGCAGAACTGCCCCTGCAACTATGGGCGGACTGGACCCAGGCAATCCTCTACTGGCAGCCCTTCGCTGGTCTGGTAGATATTCCCCTGCGCCTGTATACTGGCACCCTGCCGGCAGTTGCAGTCTGGTCTGCAGTCGGATTGCAACTGGCCTGGACCCTCGTCTTTATCATTCTGGGCCGGTTTCTGCTGAACAGACAATTCCGGCGCCTGGTAATTCAAGGAGGTTAGCAGATGACCGGATTCAACCTTTACTTGCGGTTTATTCGCCTGAACTTCCTGGCAAACCTCCAATATAAAGGCTGGCCCCTGCAAATGGCGATGGTTCTGTCCACTGTGATCAGCGACCCGATTGCAGTATTTTTGCTTTTTGCCCGCTTTGGCAACATCGGCGCCCGCTTTCATGTCCATAGGCTCTCCCGGGTCGTCGGAGGTCTGTTTATGATTGGCTGGGCCCTGGCTCGATTGGAGATAGTCCTGAGGGCACCAACAACCATTCTGTTGGTCTTCGCTCTAGTCGGCGGCTATGCCATCTATACCGGTGTATTTATTATCTCGGCCGCCATTTCTTTCTGGACAATCAATGCCCTGGACTGGATTTATATCTTCACCAATATAAGCTATCAAATAACAAAATGTCCACCCCAGCTCTTACCTGCCTGGCTTAAAAATACCTTTCTCTACATCATGCCGATGCTCGCCTTCGCCTATTGGCCGGCAGCGGCGATTGGTGGTTGGGACGGAGTTTCCCCCGCCCTGGGTTGGTTGGCCCTGCCAGTCGGACTCGCATTTTTGGCCACCGCAATAATGGTATAGCGGATAGGCGTGCGTCACTATACCAGCACCGACAGTTAAAAATCCTCGCTACCCCAGCACGGCAACGGCAGCTAGCGGAACCGATAAGTAAAAGAATCCTCGTTTAGCGCTTCAAACCTGTAGCCCTGCCTGTGCAATTCCTCGATTATTTCCGGCAGCGCTTCCGCGGTAGTAGTCTTGCTGGGCAGGTCGTGGAGCAAGATAATCGCATTGTTCTTACCCCGCACGCCTTTGAGGACATTCTCTACAATCTTGTCCCTAGGCGCTGTCGCAGCCACTGAATCGCCGGAATTCACATTCCAGTCAAAATAATAGTAACCCCTGTCCAACAGGGCCTGGGCCAATTCATCCATGATGGAACTGCCACCATAGCGCCCTGCATAAGCGTAGCTGGATCCGCCGGGGAAGCGAACGATACTCGGTCGTACACCGGTATGCTTAACTAATAAGGTCTCCAAGCGAAGGAGATCGTCAAAAAAGGCATCGATTGAAGTGTACAACTCGCTCCAGCGGTGGGTATATGTATGGTTTCCCAGGGCATGGCCCTCATCAACAATTCGCTTATACATCGCAATAGCAGTACTGGTTGTGCGACCATTGACAAAGAATGTGGCGGGAACCTCGTATTCTCCTAAAATGTCCAGAATCTGCCCAGTCACAAGCGACGGCCCATCATCAAAGGTGAGAAAGGCGATCTTCTCATCGGGGGGAGTACTCCCCTGGAGAGAATGTCTAAATCCCGGCGTCAAACTAACATCTGCGGCCGGCTGGCTGCGGGCTGCTTCCACCCGTGTCAACTCTGCCTCGGCTTTGGTAAGCTTCTCGGCCACAGCCGCTACATTCGCCAAAACGCCCTTGCTGCGGTCTTCTGCCGCTTCCATCTGTGCCTCGGCAAGCTCAAGGTCCGCAGCAATTTCCAGCAGGACTTGCTCCAGGTCTTCAGTTTGCTCTAGACTCGTAGCCAACTGGCGCTCCACTTGGGAAATAGAAATTTTGTTTGCTTGCTGCAGAACGAGTAAATAACCTGCAGCCAACGCCGCCAGGACTAAGATTGAGGTTAAGAGTACTCTCAGGCGCCGGGAGTTTGCGCTACTCATCATCTTCGCCAGCCCCGTCAATCTTAGCCTCAATTCGTGCAAGCTCAGCCTCCAGTGCCCGCAGATCCTCGTCAGCAGCCTGGGTTTGGGCCAAAAGATTAGTCAGCTCTTCCGTCCTGGCATTTAACTGTTCTTCAAGCTCCTCTTTTTTGGCCGTCAGTTCGCTATTGGCTGCCTCTGCCAGATTGAAGGCAGCCTCCAAATCTCTGAGCTGATTAGTTTGCTCTTGTACGTCGATATACAAATAACCCGCCGCCGCCAGTGATAGAACTGTAAACGCCAGAATTATGCCTGTTCTTTTCACTATCCTTCCTCCTGTGTGATTAATTACCTATTGTTTCTACTTGCCTATATCAATATCCTCTAAGCCATAAAAAAACAGGTCTGCTCCGGCAAACCTGTCTTCTTTTCGATTAATCCCATTGGACTGCAAAGGTTTCCAGCAAAACTGCCCGTTCAGTTGGTCCGGAATAGGCCAGGCGGCCATCTGCCAGCCAAATGTGGGTGGGTGGCGCCCCGGTATTTGCCCACCGCCTGCCATAGTCAACATCGATAACAAATAAAGTACTGGAGTCCTGAAAAGAAACTTTATTTTCGCCGGGCACCCAGCTCAAGTTTCGCAACCAATGACGCCAATGATTGATTTCGTTGCTATGGACAGGAAAAACCCTCTGCACTTCCCCAGTCCGGGCAAAAATCTGCAGTTCTTCTGCCTGATGACTGAGGATCGCCAGGCGCATGTTATCCCAGCACCAGGCAATTTGGCCACGACCACTTTCCGCAACCAGGGGCTTTTCTCCAGAATCCACATCCAGAACCGCCAGCCCTTCGCTTGCCCACCAGGCCAGAAACCGGCCGTCCGGGCTCCAAACAGGGCCGGTGCCCTCAAGGGCCAGCTGAGTAATCTGGGCCCATGTTTCAGTTGGCAGATCATATGACCAAATTCCATCGTTAGCGAGGGCGAATACCTGGTTCTGGCGCAAAATCAGTGATGATGAGGGAATAGTCTCGGGAATCCCGTCAATTTCAAGCGAGGACTGGTCTGCCGGGTCGTAGATATAGACGACCCTTTCCAGCTCATCCCAACCACCGTCACCTGCTTTCACCACCTGATAAATCAGCTTGTCACCCTGCCATGTTGGGGGGCCGTACTCATAAAAATCAGGCAAGACGTGGTAGTTGCCACTACGATCCGCTACCACGGCGATCCCCCCTTTACCAATGTCAGTGCGATAAGCGAAAAGAGTGCCGGCGGTATTGAGAAAAATCTCCGGATATTTGAAATCAAAAAAAGGTAACCAAGTTCTCTGTAGCGATTCTTTATACATTGGCCTGTGCACTGTAACAAGACAAGTGGCCTCAGTCCCGCCCAGTTGGGCCGTGATAACAGTACTGCCCAGCCCCACTGCCGTCACATTTCCCTCGGAATCGATAGTTGCAACCCCAAAATCATTGGAAGTCCACTGCCAATCATCATGGAGTTTGGCTTCAGCAGGCTCCACCGCCGGTTCTATTCTCTTGCTATCGCCAATGACCATGGGCAAGTACTCCGCCATCTGTAAATTCGCAACGTCTGGGATTGGCACCACAACTGTGCAGACAGTAGTAAGCCCCTCGGCCTCTACAGCGATTTCCGCAGTCCCCGGGAACAGCGCGACTACGTCACCGCGCTGATTCACCCGGGCCACCGCCGGGTCGCTAGAAGACCAAGTGAGTTTATCTCTGTCCAAACGCTCTACAGTCAACTGAAATCGCTCCCCGATTGCCAACTCCAATTCAGTATCACTGAGCGCCAGTTCAGTCGGAGAAGACAAAAACAAGACGAGAACAATCAGCGCGACAAAGACTGTTAAAGAAATCTTTATAACCCGTTTGCAATCGGCAAACAACTTTTCAAACATGCACTCCCCCCACAAAATGTAGCTATAAATAAGACGTTGGAAATCAGGAAAACATAACAGTCAAAGTTCCACCGCATGTTCCCAAAAAGGGATGCGCAGGCATCCCTTTTTTGCTTATTCAAATGTGCCTTTCTTTACAACTGCGCCCGCAGCAACCATCACCTGGCCCCGGGCCAGCACATGGTTGACATTGAGCTCAGAATCGAAAACGGTGATATCGGCGTCGGCGCCGACTGTCAGTGTGCCTTTGTGGGGTAGGCCCAGCAAGCGGGCCGGGTTTGTTGTAACCAGGGCAAGCAGTTCTTTCAGGTCCAGCACTTCCTCCCGGTACAGGGCCTGCAAGTCGGCCAGCAGAGTGTCCATGCTGGCGGCCAGCAAACCAATTACCTGCCCCTGATCATCGACCCGGGGCATGCTGCCATTGGCGTCGGAGCTGACAGTCACCCGCTCCAGGGACAGACCTTCCGCTTTCAGCTTCTTAATGGCCGCGACCACCGTCAGAGCATCGTCGCCGGGAAAAGCAAAAGAAGTCAGATCGATATTGCCGCCTGCCCGCAGGTAATCCACCGCTTCCAGAAACAAGCGGCGGTTGCGGTTCACATGGGTGACTACAATTTGGCGGATGGGGATTACCCGCTCTTCCACCAAACGCCGCACCGGCGCAAGTCCCTCCGGATCGTCGCCCAGATGCAGGTGCAAAAGCCCGGCCTTGCCGCTGAGCAAGCCGCCCAGACGGCAGGCGGCCGCCACGTCCTTCAGGGCCTGGTACCCGGCCTTGCTGGCCCGATGGTCGGACTGGGCAATTTCGCCGGCACCAAGCACCTTATCAATCAGGACCAGGTCCCGCTTGACGCTGCCGGTCAATGTCGGCGTCGGCAGGGCGTACGAGCCGGTGAGGATGTATGCGGTAATCCCCTCGGTCTCCAGGGCCAGAGCCTTGGCCAAGAGCGACTCCAGATGCCGGGTCACATCATCGGTGCCCAACATCCCCACCACGGTGGTGACGCCGCAGCGGACTATCTCGGAAAGCATCAGTTCCGGCACCCGGGTGTGGTAGCCGCCTTCACCGCCGCCACCGAGTATATGCACATGTTGATCAATTAACCCCGGCACAGCAATGCTCTTGGTGCCGCAGTCGATTATTTCCGACTCGAATCCGGCGAGGTTATTGGCCAAATCATGCCCGATGGCGATAACTTTTTCAGCGGCCACGAGAATTTCTGTAGCTTCCTCGCTCCCGGGCGCCAGACAGCTACCGACTTTGAGTAATTTTAGCATCGACATCTATTCCATCAGATAGCGATCAAACCACTGGGTAATTTCCTCTAAGCGACGAATCCGCGGCTTTGGTTTGCCGCTGCGGCTCAGTTCGTGGTTTTCACCCCGGAACATACAGAGCCGGGACTCTACCCCATGGAATTTCAGGGCCGTAAACATCTGGATTGCCTCGGGCACCCAGCAGCGATAATCCTCATCGGAGTGGATGAACAGGGTCGGCGTTTTCACCTTGTCGGCGTATTTTAGTGGCGAATGCTCCCACACCTTGTCAATGTCTTCCCAGGGTGTGGCTCCCACTTGGTCCGGCTCAAAGAAGTAGCCGATGTCGGAGACAAAGCCAAAGGACACCCAGTTGGAGATGCTGCGCTGGCTGGCTGCGGCCCGAAAGCGATCTGTATGACCGATAATCCAATTGGTCATAAAGCCGCCATAGGAGCCGCCGGTGACACCCAGGCGTTCGGCATCGATATCCGGGTAACGCTTAAGCACCTCATCGGTAAAGCGCATGATATCGTCATAATCAATCGTTCCGTATTTACCGCGAATATCGGCAAACTCATTGCCTTTGCCGTCGCCACCCCGAGGATTGCAGAAGAACACATAATAACCGGCGTTAGCCCAATATTGCATTTCGTGATAAAACACATCGCCATAGACAGTCTTGGGACCGCCATGAATATTGAGGATTGCCGGATACTTGCGGCCCTCCTCCTTGTCCACCGGCTCCATCACCCAGCCGTCTATCATCACCCCAGGGGAAGATTCAAAGCTGAAGTGCTTGGGTTCGGAAAGGGATTTCTCTGATGCGACCCAGTCATTAAAACGAGTGATTTGCTCTTCGTCGGAACCAGTGAACCGATAGAGTTCCTGCAGCTTCAGACCGCGCAGGGCGATGAACAAAATCTCGCCGTCATGAATTGCATAGGAATCCACCGAGCCAGTGGCACTAGTGATTCGCTCGATCTTCCCGTCAATATCAATCCGATTGATGTACGAGCTAAAATCTTCGGTGGTCATAAAGTAAAGATAGCCGTTGTCCACCCGCACCGGCTGTCCGCCGCCAAAACGGCAATCGGAGCCCACCGAGTTCCAGGTGCTCTGTTCAAAATCCGGGGTCAGCAGCTGTCGCTGACCGGATTTTACATCAACAATATGGAAACGGGCGTTTTCATTGATGCCATGGCGCTCCATTTCGTTGGCAAGGCAAATCAGTTTGTCTTCCCGGATAAACTGGGCAGCATTATAGGTTATCTTCTCGTCTTCCGGTGTCAACCGACGCAGCGATTTTTCATCAATGTCCAGGATGTAGAGGGTATTTTGCCGCTCCATACGCCCGGTATACTCCTGACCGATGAGCACGGCTTTGGTTCTCGCTTCATTTAATTGCAAACTATAGACCTGAAGTTTATCGTTGGTCAGAGCCTCATATTGCCGACTGGCGCTGTCGTATAGATAGACCCGGTTTCTGTTTTTGCTCACAAACCCTTCGCCATTACTCCAGAAGGGGATTTCCTCAACAACTTCATAATCCTTTTCTTCCTTGCGCCGTTTGAGCTCGGCGGCCTTATCCGCTTCGGACATTCCGTCCAAATCGGGCCGGTTAGGGTTATAAGTGGCGGTAACCAGAAAGCGGGTGCTGTCCACCTGACGAATACTTTTCACCGGCAGGGGTAGCCGGAATGCTTCTCTGGCCTCACCACCATGAATGCTGATTTTGTAAAATACAGTCAGAACCTCGCCGCCCGCCTGTTTATCCTTATCCTGGGACTTGCGGATTCCGGGGAAAAGGATGTGCTCGCCGTCATCCAACCAGATAAAACCCCGCTCTTGGTCAAAGGCGGTAAGCTGAAAATACCTGTCGGTCTTGACATTGTATATCCAGAGGTTGGAGTCGTAATTATTCTTGTCGAGATTAGCCCGGTGGGCCGCGAAACAAACATGTTCTCCGTCGGGACTGAATTCAATTCCCGATAAAAAATGATAACGGGTAAAATCATCTAATTTTAGTTTTTCCACAATACGTCCCCCTTGTTTTTCATTAATAACGTTATTCTGCAAGTAACCGAGAAATCCTGCAGCCGAAGGAAGTGAAAAGCACCCCGGGGGGTGCTCGAGTAGACGTTAATCATGTGTGCCAACATCACATAATGCACGTCGCACTAATATCGGGCCAATTATCTCAAATACCACCACTGCCCCCAAAATAACTGTTGTCACAGTCCCAGCAACATGAGGTAACCGCTGTTCCGCAATTATTGCCAGCCCAATTGCTACCCCCGCTTGGGGAGTCAGGGCCCGCCCAATATTCCGTTTCCAACTGGTCGGAAATGCTGTCATACTGGCCCCAATACTACTGCCCATTAGCTTGGCGACTAAACGTGCAGCAATGTAAACAAAACCTATCAGACCTACCTCCGGCACAACTGCGATATCTAGTTTAACACCTGCCAATGTTAAAAAGGCAAGTAAGATTGGCGCCTCCACTCCTTGCAGGGCTCTTCGCAAACGCTGTGGAGCGCGAGACAGATTAACCAATACAGCGCCGGCGCTCATTGCGGCCAATAATGCAGGAACTGCAAGAAGTGTGGCAAGCCCAACTGAGATTAACACAGTTCCCAATGCCAAAACCAAAATCCGGGCTTCATCCCGGGTCCTGCCCGAGATAACTGTAAGGAATAACCCTGCGACCTGCCGTAAGGCAAGAGGTAGTTATTTATCGAGCCATCTGCAATTCGCCTTCTGAATAATCCTCATCTTCATCTTCATCGACCACCCGTTGTTTCCAGTGCCCCAGCATAAACAACCCAAATCCAATCAAGCAGATTATTAGGTTGCTGCTGACCATGGCATACCAGACTGATTTTTCCTGTAGCATAGTGAAATTTTTGAGGATAAGAATTAGTGGAATCCGTAACGCCCAGAGGCGGCCAGTTGTTATCATCATTGCCGTCATCGTATGGCCGGACCCCTGAAACACACCGACAAAGGATTGAAAAATCCCCATCAGCGGGATGGTAATCGCAATCAGACGCAGGAAGTATATGCCCTGTTCCAGTACCACTGGGTGGTCTGTAAAGATGCCGACAATCCAGGGTGTAATAAAGAACATGATTACCCCGCCCACTGCCATAATACTCACAGAGAGCTTAATACTTTCTTTAACTGCCTGGCCGGCCCGGTCAACCTGACCGGCGCCCAGATTCTGGCCAACAACTGTGGCCAGAGCGGCGCCGATGCCCATTGCCGGCATTAAAATCAGCGAATTGATTTTATTGCCAATACCAAAAGCAGCAATGGTGTAAGAGCCGAAGCTAAGCACAAACACGTTGAGGAGCATAAAGCCAAACCCTTCTACCGAATGCCCGATGGCTGAAGGAAGACCAATTTTAACAATCTTGGACAGAACCTTGCCATTATACCTGAGATCAATAAACCGCAGTCGCAATCCGTTATTGGTGAAAAACAACAGATAAAGGCCGGCAAAACAGCTCAACCCTCTCGAAACTGTTGTTGCCCAGGCTGCTCCGGCAATGCCCATGTCAAAGGTAAACATGAATATAGGGTCGAGAATAATGTTTAACAACACCGAAGCACCGGCCAAAACCATAGGAGTAACGGTATCTCCCTGACCCTGCTTGATTGATTGAAACGCAAAAAACAAAAACATCAACGGCATTCCTACAAAAATAATACTGAGAAACTCCCAGCCATAAGTATGCATCGTTCCTTCCGCTCCCAACAAAGACAGCAGTTGCCCGCCAAACAAATAGCCGACAACGCTGAGCAAAACGGAGAAAACAAGGGAGAAGGAGATTAGTTGTCCAGCAACCTTTTTCGCCTCTCGTTCCTTATCCAGGCCAATATATTGGGAGATTATACTGGTACCGGCGATATTTATGCCGATTCCAAAGGCAATGGTGACAAAAATCATCGGCCAGACAAAATTTATTGCTGCAACAGCGTTGTCACCGTCGGCGAGCCGGCTGACCCAGTACATATCCACAACCTGATAAACAGTTTGAATTGCATTGGCCAACATAATTGGCAGAGCCAGGGATAAGAGCACTTTCTTTATATTGCCGTCAAGAATTTTTTCGCGGTTTTTATTTTCTTTCATATACAGTCCCCTCCGATACCTTACTTATTGTATCACACGGAGGATTAGTTCGCTATGCGAAATTGTTCATTGTTATGTTTCTGTAATCAATCCCGGTAATGGAACACCCCCCGGCCTAGTGCCAGGGGGTGTCTCAGTCAGCTCTAATCAAGTTGGTCTTCAGCCATCTGAATAAGCTTCTTGACCATCATGCCGCCGACCATGCCACATTCCCGGGTGGTCATATCCGCCCACCCGACTGCGGAAACCTTGTCAGCAAGCCCCAGTTCCTGTGCAACCTCATATTTGAACTTATCCATCGCCTGTTCAGCTTCGGGCAGCAGGAGCTTTCGCCTTGCCAACATCTCACCTCCCCCGCAGACATAAAGTCTGCAAGGTTAGTATGCCTCAAACAAGCTAGTGCAAACCCCCAGTCAGTTAGTAAATATTTATGTGCCCGAAGCCAATATATTTGCTGAACAATTATATTATGGTATCAACTTCACCTGCTGATGCTTTACGTTCCTGACGCAGTTTATAAAGCAGAATCCCAGTTAACAAAAGCGTATAAGCCAAGATTTGCCAGGAATGTCAGGTAATAGTACATAGGATTATTCTCAGTAAACCCGATAATCGGCAGCCCCAACAGGATCATAAGCGGGAAACCAAGGGGCGCAGCCACAGCGCTGCCCAAAACAAAGTTTTTGGCAACATCGGTATCCAAGTCTGGATCCAGGCCTCGAAGCAGCGCAATTCCCGTTGACGCAGTGCCAGTCAACATTCCGAACATCGCCAGGGAATAGTGGAGAGTATGCTGCAAGAACACCTTTTTTGCAAACCAAGTGACAAAAAACAAAGTCGCGACGGCTCCAACCACTGCTACCGTCAGCAGGACCTCCCAGTATGAACTGATGGCTTGAATCGAAATTGCCATTACCGAGGCGGTAATCATCACATTAAAAGACAATGACGCTACATTGTGCATAACATATCTATCCAACAACGGCAGCGTCCGGTGTCCACGCCGGGACAGAAAATGCATGACACGTTTAAATAACAATGCCAGCAAGATGCCAAACAGGAAGTTGAAGCCCTTGATCAAACTAGCCACTGTTTCTCCCAGCTACCCCAGCAGAGATAACACCGAAACTAAACCCCATATGGTGACGTATGCGCCAAGATAGATAAGGCACACCCAAGTAATCTGCACGGTAAGATTGTCAAAGAAATTTATCTCCCGGACTGAAGTAACCGTCATTTCCTTCGACTGCAAACCTTTAAGGGTATTCAGTTTTGCCACCGGGATGTTGTGCTTGCGAATATAATAATTAAGCATTATCACCCCAATCAGGCCGCCAACAAGAAATCCTGTTGTGGAAAGGGTGAGGCCGTACTGATTGATGAGTCCCAATGAAAGCGCCTCATCTCAGGAACTGCCGATTGAAGAGGCAAAACCAGGCCCCTGGCCATAGGCCAATGGCAACATTAATCCCAGACCGACAAACAACTCAGGTTTAACTGTGATTATTAGGAAGAGGACTGCAAGCATACCAATCAGGCCCTGAAAACAATAAGTAGAAATAATAAAAAGGCCGGACTTGACTGAATCAGCTTTTTGTTTGACGCTTCGCTCTGAAAGCGTGAGGGCGATAAAGCCGATTCCCATGAAATGAAAGACCAATCTCTCATAGAGAGAGGTATCGAATCGAAGCAATCCCAATGCTTCAGGGCCCAAAATTAACCCCAAAAATCCCGCCAACAGTGCTGTGGGGACGATGATGCTTTTAAAAATCCCCAGCTTTTCTTTAATGAGCTTTGCCGCAAACATTAAAACAAATATAAGGACAATATTGATGGAAACAGCCCAATCAGAATTCATCACTGACTTCTCGTCTAAACAATCTAGGGTCCGATATATCTCAGCTAGACTTTCCGACGATGCAACACTGAAGGCATAGCGATTCCTTTCTCTAAAAGTCTCAAGCTTTGATTCCGGACAAAGCGCTCGTCCAAATACCAGGAGCTTTGCGAGGCCATTGAGGTCAT